>JALGVI010000130.1 GCA_029838215.1 Candidatus Helarchaeota archaeon
GTAGAAACCCGTGAAAAGAATCTTGAACGGATCTTGTCATCCCCAACATCGCTTGAAGACCTAATAACAAGTATAAGCTTGTCTTCTACCATTTATAGTTTCATCGTGTCTTCGATTATCTGTGTCGTCCTAATGGTCGCATTTGGAATAAATTTTCTCTACTTGCCGTGGTACTTATTGGGAATCTTGCTGTTATCGTTAGCCAGTTCTTATCTTGGAGTCCTGATCTCAGCAATACCTACAGACATGACTTCCAACATCATGGTCTTGGCAACGTTGATTAAATTTCCCCTGATCTTCTTGAGCGGCATTTTTGTTCCCCTTAACATGTTGCCTCTCCCGTTATTCATCATGTCTCTTATTTCTCCAACCACTTACTTTGTTGACCTTCTGAAAAGCACTTTGGGCATTGGATCTCTGGGAATTGCTTATGATTTAATTGGACTTCTAATTTGGTTGCTCATAGTTGCAACTCTTGCTTATGTCTTGCATAAAAAGACAATTTTAAAGAGATTATAATTTTTTTTTAAAAGAGATGGTTTAAAATGAAAATCGTAAAAATCACGGATGCCGCAAACGTCCCCAACCCGCACGGTGTTTCGGCGAGAAAAATTCTCGAACACGAACACGTCACTCTCATTTACTTGGAACTCAAGGAAGGTGAAGAATTAAAACTCCACGTCACTCCCGTTGACGTGTTTTTCTACATAATCGCAGGCAAAGGCTTAGTCACGATCGGAGATGAAAACCAAGAGGTCGAGCCGGAGATGGTTATTTTCAGTCCCGCAAAAGTACCTCACAAATTGGCAAACCCGAATGCTGAAACCTTTCGATTTTTAGTCGTTAAAACACCAAAACCCACGACACAAACGAAACTTCTCTAATTTTTTTATTTTTTGTTTTAAACGAAATTCTCGTTTTAATAATCAAGCAGGGCTTTTAACGTATCTCCGCTCGAATAATAACTTTTTATTTCAATGGCTTCTAATGGACATGCGAGCTCGCACAATAAACAAAAAAAACATTCTTCTTCGCGGGCAGGACGAACCTTCATTGCGGTACCTTGCATTGTCTTGGTTTCAAACTTTTCAAAAACCCTAACCGTGCAGGCTCTAATGCACTTCAAGCAACCATTACACCTGTCCAAATCGACCTTGACAATTTCACCAATGATGCCTGAAGAATTTTCGTTTTTCATTATTTTTCAAAGATACTTGAGGGACATGCTTAAATTAATTTGACATGACGAAAGGAAAAAATGAATAAACTTGAATTTTTAACTAATATCGGAGAAGATGTTTAATACCATGAAATGATGGATATCGAAGAATTTAATGAATTGAGTAAAAAAATGTGTGGTTGAAATCGTGATAGGAAAATATAACTTTAAAATTCCCGTTGTAGGTGATGGTGCAGTCGGAAAGACTTCGCTCATCAACGCCCATGTTCGAAAAACGTTCTCACTGGATTATAAACCTACAATCGGTGCAAATATCGTAAAACATGAAATTAACTTGCCCGAACAAATGGCGCTCGTGATCTTTAACATCTGGGATATTGCGGGACAAACGCTTTTTAAAAACATGAGACGGATATTTCTTCAAGGAGGCAATGCCGTCATTTGCGTGTATGACGTTACTCGCCGCGAGACCTATGAACATATTTTGGATGATTGGTATCCCGATGTCAAGAAATTCATGAAAAAATACAAGGTCGGGATTCTCATTGCAAATAAAGTCGATCTGGAAGAGAAACGTGAAGTATCGTTTGAAGAGGGAATTGAACTCACGAAAAAATTAAAACGATTCGGATACATGGAAACTTCTGCTCTGAGAATGCAAAACGTGGCAGCTGCATTCGAATACATTGCCAGCAATCTAATTCCTGATAAAAAATAAATTCAAAGAGGTATGATACCCACGTAGGTGGGTGATCCTCATTAAACATCGAGACTCTTGAAGCTCTCTAACATTACTTTTGTTAGCATTTCGCCACCTTGACTAAGGGCTCTTTCTATTCCTTCATCCGTGAATTTCTTCATGTCTGCACCTAATCTGGCTTTTGACAACTTTGATTTCCTTCGGATGACATCGTATTCTTTGAGGACTTCTGTCGAGGTGTTTTTCTGTTCTAGGGCTTTAATCACCACGTTTGATGCATGCGTGCCTGAAATCATTGCCGGAAGAATGCCGTGGTATCCACAGGCATCTCCGATGAGTAAGAACCCGTCCATCACACCAGTCTTCAATGGCTTTCCGAAGTCCATTGAATAGTATCCGCCCATGAGTCTAATTTCCTGCGCCGATTCCAAGCGCTTCGATAAAACGGGATGTGATTTTCTCGTGTTGATGTAATCTTCATACTTTCCAAAACCGATGTAAGCATTATCGTGATCGAGTGGTGATAGAAAGGCCATCTTGAAGTTTTTATCAAAGATCTCGCCGAAGAAGATTTCTATGACTCCAGGATCGATGTCTTTTATTCCTTGAAATTCAATTTGAATGCCCGGTGAAAATTCCCTGGGTTTCCTCTCAAGTTTCGGCAATCCCGACATGTGAGCCGTTCCTGAGGGGATTGAGTGGGAACCATCCGCACCGATTACCACGTGTGAATGAAGTTCTTCGATCTTGCCTTTCCTCTTGATCTTCACGCCTTCAACTCGATTTTCTTTGATGATAAGGTCGACGACTTTTGCACCGACTTGAGCCCTTGCACCGTTTTTTACTGCATCTTGGATTAGAAACCTGTCAAAACCCATGCGATCCACGAACCAACCTCCAAATCCATCGTCAGGCACTTCGCATACCATGACTCCTTTTGGACTCCAAACTCTCCATGCCGTTACTTTTTGTCGAATTAGATATTTTGGAAGTGTCTCGACAAGCCGATCGGTATAAGGACATCCACTTAACCATCCACTACAATGTTGTGGCAATCCTATGGCGGGATGCTCTTCAAGAATGATGACATCAAGTCCGCTACTCGCAAGAATTTTGCCTGCTGCAGCACCACCTGGTCCTCCTCCAACGATAATTACGTCATGATCTGGCATCTTGATATTCCTCATCAAAATTTCGCATTTTATGTTTTTTCATGAATTTTTTAACTTGTTGTTTAAATCTTCTATCATAAAAATATATACTTTTTCGAAAGTATCTGAAAACGTTCTTTGAATCATGAGACATGTAATAATTCTTTCTTACATGCGAAAACGTTCTTGGTTGATGAATTCATTAAAAAATTTGATGTTTTGGCATTGAGAAAGACATGATGCCCTGTTTTTGGTTTAATTCAGGTTTTAATCTTCAGATTCCATTCTTCATCGAGAAATAAACTATCAGATTTCCGATATTTAAGTAAAATTTTTATTCCTTTTTTTAATTGATTTGCTAAAGATTATTTCTATCAACAAATTCAGAGATGAAATGAAGATGAAACAGGCTAAATCTGTTGTAGTAGTGGCTGCTAAGAGAGCACCCATGGGAAGATCAGGATGGAAACCCGGTGCTAAAAAGGGAATCCATTACTGGGCAAATCCTCAAGATTTTGGAGGTCAAATATTCGGAAATATTTGGGCGGACGTGAAATCAAGGGCTCCAGACCTCAAGCCAGAAGAGATTGAATGCGTTGCGTATGGCTGTTCTGGTCAATACGGAGGTCAGGCGGGTGACATTGCCCGGCTTTCTGCAGTCGTCCAAAAAGAAAAGGATTTCTTTCCTGTGTTTGGCGTTACGGTCGATTCATATTGTAATTCGGGAACATCGGCAATTCAATACGTGAACAACATGTTGGCATTGGGTCAGGGTGAAGTTGGCATCGCAGGAGGTCAAGAACTGCTTTCCATTTATCCTTTGGGATCATCCATGATGGCTTATACTCCCGATAAGAAGACCGGGAAACCAACTCACAAGCATCAAATGTTACTTCATAAATTATTCATGAAACGCACGCTTGGTCTCGGTCCTGCCGGTGAAAAAATCGCAGGAATGTGGCAAGAGAAAGCGGGAATTTGCAAGCGAGAAGACCTTGATGAATTCTCTGCACGAAGTCACCGTAACATGGTAAAAACTCAGCGTAACAAAGAATTCTATGAACCCCGAATCATGCCCATCACGCACCTTGTCTTCGATGAAAATGGCAAAAAAGTAAAGGATCCCGAAACTGGAAAATGGGCAACGGTAACGCACACTGTCGATGAAACACCCCGGGCCGTCTATTTGGATAATCCCGAGAAAGCCATGGAAAAAATGCGAAATCTCAAGCCGCGATTCAAAGCTGGGGGCGTGATTCATGCTGGAAACAGCAGTGCTATCTCTGATGGTGGTGCTGCAATGATGCTGATGACGGAAGAAAGAGCATCACAGTTGGGATTAAAGCCATTGGTTCGCATCGTGGACATTGCCAACGCAGCATCCGATCCCTCAATCGTCTTGACGGGACCAATTCCTGCTTCTAAAAAAGTCTTCAAGAGAAACGGCATTACTCTTGATGATCTGGATTTAATTCACATTAATGAAGCATTTTCGAGCGTTCCCTTCGTCACGATGTATGAACTCGGTGGAGATGCACTTACCGATGAACGCCTAAATACATCTGGAGGTGCCATTGCAGGAGGACATCCCATTGGCGCATCTGGTGTTGCATGGGCTGTCGAACTGGTCTGGGAACTGGTTCATAAGAAAAAGCGCTTGGGTCTTTTCACGCTATGTGCCGGATTTGGAAATGGCATGTCCGTTCTCTTCGAGAACATGCAACTCTAAACTAAACCACTTTTTTTATTTTATTTTCGGGAGTTTTTAACGGATCTGAAACGCACGAATCTGTCAAATTTCTTATTTAATAAGATATAAATAGCGTGACTCCAAAACTGAATCAATGTTCCCGTTTCGCGAGTTCATTTATATTTCTTGGATGATATTATTTCTCTCCGGAAGACCTATTTCTTTTTTCTTTCCCACGGTATTGAGCCTGATAATGTTCTTTATCTGGGAAATAATACTGATGTTGGTCCATTTGTATACAATTTTCATGACATTATCGACAATTGCCGTGTATCACAGATGTAAAAACATGGTTGAATTTCCACGCGAATCTTCTTCTGCTCTTGCGGTCACGACGTTCATGCTGAATCCAAGAAAGGGATTTCAAGAGCTTCGACACGGTATAAAATTTGAGCCGGAAGTCTCTGTAATCGTGTGCACCAAAAATGAAGAAAAAAACATTGCCACGGTTCTCTCCTCTCTTCTGGCGGTTGATTATCCGAAGGACAA
>JALGVI010000131.1 GCA_029838215.1 Candidatus Helarchaeota archaeon
CTTCATCAATCATGCCCGGCGCCGAAACGATAAAACTTGACGGAAATTCAACCAACGTTTTGATGCTCCACGGTGGAGGAGGTGGCACGACACCCGACCTCAAGGAAATTGCTCAATTCCTGCACGATAAAGCAGGGTATTCCGTGTTGGTCCCACGGTTACCCGGGTTTGGCACGACTCCTGAAGATCTCCTGAATACTCCTTACCAAACTTGGATCGATTTCGTGCAGGATGAATTGGCTGCAATTAAAGAAAAATGCGAAAAGGTCTTTGTCTATGGTCACAGCATGGGGTCCGTGTTGGCAGCCATTCTTGCCGAAAGAAACGAAATCACGGGATTGATCCTGACGAGTCCTGCCTTGAAATTGAAGTTTCCATTACAGGTTGGTAGTAAACTTGCTCCAATACTCAAGCTATTTGGAAAAAAATTCATTTCAATGAATCCCGAAGAAAACATTCGCAAGTCAGGTGGTGTTTGGATAGGGTACGACCGGCTTCCCGTAGATCAGGGCTTGAAAATTATCAAGCTCTCCAATATTATGAAACGGGACTTGGACAAGATCCGCGCTCCGACATGCATCATCTGCGGGAGAAATGATGACATGATTGATCTGAAAAGCCCGACACGCATTCATGATGCACTAACGGTTCAAGACAAGGAAATTCACTGGATCGAAGGGGCGGACCATGCATTGATGTTTCATGAACGAAAAATGGAACTCTTTCAAATAACTTTAAATTTTATTCAAAGAATAGAGAAAGGATGAGGACGCATTCAAAATGTCTGACGTGATCGAATCGGTCAAGCGAGAAATCGCGAATCTTGATAACGATACAATCGTCAAGCTTTTCAATGAATTGCTTTCGATTGACACTTCCAATCCCCCGGGACACAATTATGCCGAATTTGCCGCCGTGCTTGAGCCCCACTTTCATGAATTGGGATTCAAGACGCAACGGGTCATCGTGCCGGATGAAATCGTTCAAAAGCATCCATTACACTTAGAAGGACCGCGCGTGAATTTAGTGGCTAGCAAGGAGATCGGTATAGGAAAATCGATCACTTTTTATGCCCACTCCGATGTCGTCCCCGTGGGCGACCTTGACAAGTGGACGGTTCCTCCTTTTGGCGCCACGAAAAAAGGTCGAAAGATCATCGGACGAGGGACTTCAGACATGAAAGGCGCTCTCGCATCCTTGCTCCTTGCACTGCAAGTCATGAAAAAACTAAATCTCGAATCGAAACATGACATCCACGTCGTCGCCTGCACCGATGAAGAAGTCGGCATAACTCCTGGAGTCGAGTATTTGTACGAACAGGGCCACGTGAAAGGTGACATTTGGTGCATGGAAGGCGTGAATGAACCGTTATCAATTATTGGAACGGCGGGCACGATCGATTTTTACATCACGACAAGAGGCAAGAGCTGTCATTCGGGCACGAACTTCCTCGGTGTAAATGCTCTCGAAGAATCTGTTCCGATCCTGACAGAATTACTGAAATTAAAGAGGGAAGTTGAGAAAAGAGAGAGCAAGACCATCCCGGGTCCGCCGATGCCGGGGGCTCCGTCAAAAATGCTCATTCCGATGTTCAACATTGACATGATCAGGGCGGGAATCAAGTCAAATATCGTGCCTGAAGAATGCCGAATCGTGATAAACAGGAGATATCTTCCAAGCGAAAATGAAGAAGACGTCATAAAAGAAATTGTCGATGCCGTGGAACGCGGTTTCAAGCAATCTAAACTTATCGATTATTCTATCGCGCATCACGTGTTATTTCATCCATTCATTGTCGATCCCGAATCAGAACCCATTCAGAAAATCACGCGAATCATGACTTTTACCAAGGGAAAAGAGCCCCGAAAAATAGGTCTCAGCATCAGCACGGACATGGGACCGCTATGCAAGCACTGGAATAGAAGGGACATCATCTTCCGAGGTATTGGAAACGTTGCAAGTAATGCACACGGCGAGAATGAATCCGTCTTGATCGCGGATGTCCGGAACTTCATTTTAGAAATAATCTGTTATGTTTGCGACCTATTATGATGATAGCATGAATTGATCGGACATGTCTTCTCAAAAAGACTTATTACAGTAATACGTTAATTATTAACAAAGAATGATTGTCCTTTATTTTCGTTCTTTTCATTTTCCAATGTTTACAGGAATTCTTTCTAATGACAGGCAAAGATCTTGAAATTTTAACGGAAATCAACGAGAACCTGAAGATATTGAATAAAAAAATCGACCGCCTTATTGAGCTTCAGGAAAAATTGCGTGTCAACCTGACTTCTTCCTCAGGTGTCTTGCGGACTGACCTGCTCAAGCCCATTGATGCCATTGATTTACTCAACTTACCCGATCGATTGCGAAAGATAGCGAGCCTGATGGTTGAGTTCAATAGGGCAACCGCCGACCAAATTGCAAGCCACGAAAGCATCAAGTCAACGAGAGAAAGTGCATCCGAACGATTGAACGAGCTCGTCACGCTGGGATATCTTGCAAAGGAACGCGGAAGAAAAGAAGACGGCGAAAATCCCCGGAAGACTTATTTCTATACGTTTACCGAAAAAGAAGAACCCGAGGAAGATTAGCGTTTTTTGATTTCTTTTTCGAGTTTTGAAACCACGTCATTAAGGCAATTATTGAAATGGTGGTTTTTCGGCAGTTTTAAAGATGCTATGAGGGCATCGTGGTTTTGGATCTCGCAATAACAGGGGATGACGTTCAAGATATCCTGCTTGAACTTGCTGCGCGCCCTTGCAATGTTAAAATCTTTTTGAACCTTGTTCAGGAGAACGTAAACCTTGCCATCTATTTTCGTGTAGATGTCATTTAACAGGAGAGTCGAGCCCTGCGTGTCCAAATTATCCCCGCGCATTATGAGAATCGCAACGTCGGCAATCGTGAGGGAATTTATGCTGTCGTACATCAGTCCGGGTGATGAGTCCAAGAAAATCACGTCGATATTAGGCACGAATTTATCGTGAAGGAATTGGTTCATCTCGATTAGTTTTTTCAAGACTTTCATTTGTGCCTTTTTATCTTTAGAAAGAAGTTTCGTGATTTCGCTCGGGTTTGGGTTTGAAAAAGCCGTGAAAAGGCGTCCTTTCGTGATGTTTAGGTTTTTTGTCTGGTCGAGCAACACGGAATTCAGTCCCGTTTTATCTTCCAAGTAATCCGTGATGTATGCCCTAGGATGCCTGTGTTTAAAGAACACGTGCAGGCTCGGAGCTCGAAAATCCAGATCTGCAATACAAATGTTATAACCACGATTGGCAAGCAAGTAGCCCAGATTGGCACACATTGTTGTTTTGCCCGTTCCTCCTTTGTAGGAGTGAATCGCGATCGTTATCTTTCCCATTTCAGTTCACTCATTTCCTTCTAAATTTATTTTAAACGACTATTCTTTAGAATCTTTCTCTTGCTTGAGATTATTTTCCACGATTTCTTTTCCGAATTTCAGGAGATCTTGCCTCAAAATCTTGCCTTGCTTGATTAACCATTTAACGGACTTGAAACCGCCACACTGGTAGGCGTCATTCTCGTATTCTTCGCCTTCTTTATGAAATGCACAAGCCCTTCGGCAAATGGCATCGATTAGAAATTCGTCAATTTCTCTATCATTTTTAAATTCATTGCTCATTCTCACTCACTCATTAAAATTCATTCCGTATGAAGCACACCTAACGCGGTCCACGTCTTTAATGTCTCCATCCTGCAGAAATGCCCTGTATCGACATCCACCCTTGCATTCTTCCAAGTGAGGGCATCTTAGATCATGGCATCTTAATTCTTCTTGTCGCCAGATATAATCTTTTTGTATTTTCATCCATAGCTGTTTCAATGATGCGGTTCTCAGGCTTCCAACGGGTTGGTCTTCGAAAAAGCCACACTTGGAAACGTTACCTTCGGGGTCGATGGCACACAAGTGCGCCCCGCAACCGTGAACTTTACTGGTTTCGTAATAATCTTCTCCCCAACCAAACTTGTTTAATAATGCCCCTGCCGCCATTGCATCGACGTGGAATTCCTCATTATTCAAGTAGGAGCCCGTGACCGAAGGCACGTCCAGGCTCCATGAATCCACGTCCAATTCTTTTAATAATGCTTCCAAATCATTTAATTCGGTCAGGTTTTTACCGTGGATCATCGTGGATACCGAAACCGTGAGACCGAGCCCTTTCAAAATCTTGATTGCCTGAATGCTCTTGTTGAAACACCCTTTCTGCCGTCGAAAAGCATCATGACCTTTAATCCCATCAATGCTTATTTGTACTTCATGAACGAGTCCCTGCAGGCGGGCAGCACGTTCCTCATTCATCAAGATTCCATTTGATAACAATATCTTGCGAACCCTCACTGCCTTGATCGACTCGAGCAAATCCCAGAATCGCGGATGAACCATCGGCTCGCCACCCGAAATGAGAACCTTTAGACCCTGCAGGTCAAAAAATTGCCGAATCAGGTCCTTGAAGAGTTTCGGTTCCACGTGCGATGGTGCAGACTTATCCAGATAACAATGAGCGCAATTCAAATTACAAGCAGTCGTGATATTTACCAACATTGTCTTCAATGAAGGGAAAGGTGGTCTCTCGAGCAATGCAGGAACCTGCGGATTTTTTGATATTTTTGTCTCGATCAGGCCCAAGTCTTGTAGGTCGTTGAGGAATGCCCCAACTTCTTTTTCGTTAACCTGCAATGCTTCTGCTAAATCATCCTGCGTCATTGACCCATTCAAATAACTAACTACTCGAAATCCCTCTTCATCCAACTCGAAAATCTCATTTTTTTCAAAGTCATAAATCATGGGCTTTTCAAGGTTCCTCAGGACACAACGGGCTCTTAAACTTAAGTACAAGGCAAAACACGACACGAAATGGTAATGAAATCATTCTAATATTTCATTCAAAAGGACTGATTGAATTTTTTATGACTAAATTCATGCAAGACTTTCATTCGGTCTCAAATAATTATTTAAGAAAACACGTTCTAATAAACTTGGGCAACTATAAATTTTTAGTCAATTGTCAGCATATATCCATCGTTAAAATTGAATTGATTAAAACTCACAAATTCCAATTTCGAGCTGAAACTTAATGGATGAAAAAGTGAAGGAAGAAATTAGAGAATTCCTCAGCGAACATTTACCAAAAGAACTGGAAAAATATCAAAAAATCTATTCTGCAGAAGAGCTTGTGACGAAAGCGGAACTGCTAGAGGC
>JALGVI010000132.1 GCA_029838215.1 Candidatus Helarchaeota archaeon
GCTTTTAAACCATCTGAAGCATTTTGCACGTGGATTCCTAAAAACGATTTCACTTGATAGAGGATTTCAACCAAATGCAACTTATAGCCTGGTAAACCTCTCAAAAGACGATTACATCGCCGCAGTCAAGGAAATCGTGGCAGAAGTCACAAAATAAACTTCTTTTATTTTTTTATTTTAATTCTAACTTCAAAGGATTCAACGTAATTTGTTTTTATTTTTTAAAACCATTTTATCTTGGCGCCATGTATTCTGCATTTCTAAGCCCAATATACAATAACAAAAAACCCACTTGTGGCAATCCCAAAACATCCAATATGATGATAATTATCCCTGCTGCTTTCAAGACACCGCTATCATAATCCTCTCCAAGCTTGAATACATAAATCCCATAATAGATGATTCCAATTATCATGAAAATCATGAAAATGATTTCGACCAAGTAAAGAAGACCGATAAAATAATACACCGTGAATTTAAGTGAAGGAATCAAGGAGCAAATTGCTGCTATCGTACCTGAACTAAGCATTAAGACGGAATTAATTATGGCAAAGAAATACCACCGTCTTGCACTTCTGAACATTTTCACGTGGTCATCTATCATTATATAACCTAAACTTTGTCGAAGAATGTGATTTTTTAATATACTCAATACAGTGTCAAAACTGCCGCAGATAATAGTCAGGATTAATGAAGCAAATAACGTGATGATTCTGACCTGCACTAAAAAAGTATTGAGGAACGGCGGTAAAGACGGAAATACGGCAAATATATCGACTATTAACGAAGCCGTGTAATAAACTTGATAGATAATGGTAAAGACAAACCAAATAATGGATAATGGTAAAGACAAACCAAATAATGGATAAAATAAAAATAATAAGTGCCAATTTTTTCCCTAAAGCAAAATCATCGTACGTTGGAGTATCCATTTTTCTCAACCCGTTCTTATTCTATCATTTTTCTAAGAAAATTTGGAATCTATATTTGTCAAATATGATTAAGTCCCCATCTTAATTTCATGTTTTAGAAGAAAAATCTTTTCTTTACGGCAAAATTTTTCGATCAAAAACAAAGCATCCAATCAATTTTCTTCGAATTTGATCTTTTCTCACAGCGATCGAAAGACATATAGGTTTTTGAAAAAGAAATCACACATGAACTTGCAAGTGAGATGAGAAAATGTCGTTGATCGGAAAAGCAATTCGATTGGAGCGAATTATGAATCGCAATACGGGTCGAACCATCATCATACCCATGGATCATGGAATGGGTGCAGGTCCACTTCCCGGCATTATAGACATGGGTCATACCGTTGACATGGTCGCAGAGGGTGGTGCAAATGCTGTATTGGGTCATCTCGGTTTACCCATTTATGGACATCGCAAGAAAGGTAAGGATATCGGGCTGATCATACATTTATCAGCTTCGACAAGTCTAAGTCCAAATCCAAACTCTAAGGTTATTGTAACGACCGTTGAAGAAGCAATAAAAATTGGTGCTGATGGTGTTTCGGTTCACATCAATATCGGTGACGAAGATGAAACGCAAATGCTGAAGGATCTTGCGTGTACATCAAGGTCGGCACGAGAATGGGGGATGCCTCTCCTTGCAATGATGTATCCTCGCGGTAAAAAAATCGCATCAGAACGTGATGTGATATATGTCAAACACGCAGCTCGGGTTGCGGCTGAATTGGGTGTCGATATCGTAAAAACCAATTATACGGGATCAATTGAAACCTTCCGCGAAGTAACCGAAGGATGTGGTGCACCCGTGGTTATTGCAGGCGGTCCAAAAAGTGACTCTTTCAAGGACGTTCTCCAGATCATTGCTGATTCAATTGAAGCAGGAGGCGTTGGTGTTGCAATGGGACGAAACGTCTGGCAATCAAAAAATCCTGTCATCACCGTCAAGGCAATTGCTCGAATCGTTCACGACAATTGGAGCGTGGAAGAAACATTCCGTGAATATGAATCGTCTCTAAAGTAACTCACGTGAAGTTGGGAACTTCAGGATAATACTTGAAAAGCAATATTCCTTTTTTTGAATTTTTTTCGATTTTTTCTCTTAATTCCTGGTCATCTCTACTCAACCGGACTACCAAACCGGGAAAATTTTCTTCTTCATTGGATGGTTCTTCGAAGTCTTCGATGAGCTCGAACTCAAAAAATCGCTCTTCTCGAAGCCCCTTCACCCATTTCGGTGATTCTATGATGGCGTGCATTCCACGCCGCTCAATCATGAAGATGACGAAGTACCCCTGCATCAAAAATTCAACAATCTCTTCAGATAACGTGAAAACTGTTCCATTTTCAAGCTTCACTTGCTGTTCACGTGGATGAAAATCACTTACCTGACAGATCTCAATTCTTTCTTTCAATCCAACACTCGGTAACCGCAAGATATCGAAGAGAAAATCACCTATTCTTTCTAAATCTTCAAGAATGAAAGAATAAAATGCATTGTTTAGGATGACTGGTTGCTGTGCTTCTTTTAAAATGATGCAGATTTTCACGTTTTTTCACAAAAATCGTTATTTATTATCATTCTTCAAAATCATAATTTACCATGAAGTCCAAAAATTTATGCAATCGCATTGCTTCGTCATAAAAGCGCCTTCCTAATGGATCATTTCCAAATTTTTGGTCGAATTTGTTTGTTCGGATCTGTGCAGGCGATAAAATCTTGGAAAGACTCAATTGAAAAAGTTCCAGAAATTTCATGTTTGTCGTGTAAAAATTTGCCCGTTCATTTTCCAATCGGACCTTTTCAATGGCTCCTAGATTTAGTAGTTCTTTTAATGAAACCGAGATTGTCGTTTTTGCAATGGAACTTTTTTCTGCCTTTAAAAAATCCTCTATGTCCTGCAAGGAAACGGGCTTGTCTGACATCCATACGATGGCAAATACCTTGAGAATCATGTCAGGAATTCCTAAGACATATCCCATCTGACTAAACAATCGAAGAATCTCGCTCTTCACGCTTCTTTGTGGTTCTTTCGACATTCTGATTCACTTGTATAGGATTACGCTCATAAAAATATATACTTTTTCGAGAGTAGTTTTCAGTAACCGATGGTCATAATAGATTTACTAGATGAAAAATATTTAATCAAAATGGTCGAGCTGGTTAAAAATTATAACCTGAGCAAAAACCGACCAGCTCTGATTCTTTCAACCATCCAAATGATTCTATAAAGAAAAAAGATCAAAAACCATTAATCTTTAAAATCTTTCTTTGAAATGAGGAGAATATTCAGGAATATCGAGACAATTAAAATCGTTATCAATAACCAAATTGAAAATGAAAAAGATCCTGGATAAATTAATCTAAAAAAATTCGATCGCAATCCCATGACATCTGTATGAATCAACCAATAATTCAGTGAATGATATAATATTGTGTAGGGATAATATAGAGAACAAAAAAAATAAATCACGTCAAAAACGCCCGTTATTATTGAGGACGTGTATAAAAGAGTTTGCAGGATTGTAGTTTCTAAATAAGCAACGATCATTGGAACCAAGACTAAAGGATATAGTATAAAAACACTTAGATTAATCATGAAACTCTTGATTGTTGATGAACTGAGTATATCGATGAATGTCATGATGCTGAAAATCGTGATAACAAATAGGAACTCCACGATCCAGTAGCAGAAAGCAAAATAAGAACCCATTAAAAAAATTGAGATTAGACCAGAACTTAAAAAGAGGATAAGAGCAATTTGGATGAGAAAAAAGGCAAATGTACAGCAAAATACCGTAATTGAAAACTCGCATAACTTTCCTATGAGTATTTCCCATCGCCTTAAAGGTTTTGTTATAAGTATTTTTATGGTACCATTCTTTATTTGTGGAGAAAAGTATGAAACTCCCTCAAATAAAGCAAAAAGTGGACCAATTATCCCAATCAAATATGTAAAATTAATAGAACCAATAATCCCATTTATGCCTATAATTCGGTCTGAAAAAAGTTGAAGAAAAGGTCCCGTTACAACAAGTATATAAATTGTCGGAATTATTAGGAACATCGTTACAGGAATCAAGATGAGGTATGACTTAATTTTCCTAAGTAACTCTTCATAAGCAATAAAATGAAACTTTACAGATATTTTATTCCGTTTTTTTTCCATTTTCTCCTTCTTCCACAATTCGTTTAAACAATTCTCCTAAATCTGCTGGCGATTCTTCATAATACAACAAGTCTAAAGAAAATGTCCCTATTATTTGATTTAAAAACGAGCGAAAATGCTTTAGGTCATCGACTTTTAAAAGTAAATATTCAAAGTCTTCTAAAATTTCAAAAGATAATTCCTTCTTAATCTCTCTTAAAAATACTTCATTATCTGAAAGTCTAATTTTAATTTGGTTCTTATTAAACAAATTTGCCAACTTGTCAATTTTTCCAGAAAGCACTATTCTTCCACGATTTATTACAATAACATCTTTACAAATTTGCTGGATTTCACTCAATATATGAGATGATATGAAAACATTAAGATCCTTCTTTCTATTTAAATCTGAAATCCTTTTCAATATGTCACTTCGGCCAATTGGATCAAGATTTGCCGTTGGTTCGTCCAATATGATTAATTCATTATTGGGATTTAGGAGGGCTGCCGCCAATCCCAATCGCTGTCGCATTCCAGCGGAATAAAACTTTGCCTTTTTTTTCCACCATTTTTCTTCGATTCCTACGAATTTTAAAGTTTCAGGAATTAATTCTTGAAGAGATGATTTTGATATTCCATCTAATTTGCCTACAAATCTTAAAAATTCCGATCCCGTTCTGTTCAAATATAGAAAATTTCGTTCCGGTAAGAATCCAATTTTTGATCGAGCTTGAATGCCATCTTTGATTATGTCTTTACCCAGCACTTCAGCCGTTCCATGACTAGGCCGTACCGTTCCCATCAACATGTTGAAAGTCGTGCTCTTTCCAGCTCCATTAGGACCTAGAAAGCCAACTATTCCTTTTGGTACCGTCCCTGTTAGACTCTTTACGGCATCAAATTCGCCATAAGATTTAGATAATTCTTTAAAGCTTATGACCATTTAATCGTTCACACCTTTTTCTCTCTTTCTTGTCCCCTACCTTTCAGTTTGATATTAAAATACAAGAATATAAAGACGATAGAAAATATGGAAAGAATAATCATGAAAAAACACTCAATTGGAAGAGTAAATGATAAAGGAAGTGTTGTTGACGATAATACGTGTTCAGTATATATTTTATCAATAGGAATTGAATCATGATTCACCTGTTGATATACGATTGTCAGGTTTTTCATTAAAATTAACACCCCACTAGCATCAAATACATACTCCATGTACACTTGGGTTGAAATATCGCTTCCAACAGAATGAAACTTACAGTCGACCCTGAACCATTTTACCAAACGAAAAGAATTCTGAAACCAAATAATATCATCATGTAATTTTTTAATTCCATCATTACTGGGTGATACTTGAACCATTGGAGGTGCTGAAAGAGTTCCTACTGAGATAAAATCTTGAAAAATTGACCAATCAGGAACTTGGGAATAAAGAATGAAGTGAAAAAAAGTCAAACTGTCCCAAAAATCGTTGTATGGACCGGGATTATCTTCTCTTATTAGAACATGATTTATTTGATAATCTTGTAATGTATCTTCTTGATCATTGTTATCCGTTCTTGTTAGATTGGCGAAAATTCCTGAAGTATTGATAGTCGTGATTACAAAATCAAATCGTTTATATTGATGCGAACTCGGATTAGTAGAACTAATATTATACGAAAAAACTGGATTTTGCATGTTTGCCAAACAAAAATTCCAAATAATTCCTTGATTTAATAAGAAATACAACTGACCGAGCAGGAATATGAAAATAAATAAACATGAAATCATTCTTTTTTTATTCATTTTGAGAACCTGTTTTTAATTTACTCCCAATCATCCTATGAAATCTTTTAAATTGAAATTTAAAAAGATTT
>JALGVI010000133.1 GCA_029838215.1 Candidatus Helarchaeota archaeon
ACGCACGATGGTCGGCTTGGACACCCTCTTCTTCATACGGCTTTAAACACACACTCACAATATCCACTTGCAATGCTTCCGATGTTTCGAGACGCGTTAATGCAAGAAGGATCGCTCACGGCCATAATGGCGAGCGAACTGTCGCGGAATTCCATTTTTTATGGATTGAAAAATAGGTCATGTTACGGAACGACTCACGTTAATAGAATGATTTTAAACTTGACAATGAATGATTACCCCGTGGGATATAACCGTTCAGAATTTATCGTTCCAACCATCAATTCAGTTCAAAATATATCCATTTCTGCACGTGCGGATCGCTTCAAAGACTTCCTGAAACTCGAGCTATTTCGAAATAATGAGGTTTTTTGCACGTGGAATTCAACGGGAATTTACAATGATACGGGCAAGGTCGATGCCAAACCGTTAGGACCCGTGGTTGATTACACGTTAAATAGCTCTTATTTTAACTTCACGATAACAGGCACGAGTTATGATTACGGAATGATGAAAAATGGACAATATTACATCACGGATGAAGCGGGAAAACCGTTAACTTCCCACGATTTGACAAATCCGCCTTCAACTAACGGTGCAGATTTTTATTATCTTAGAGTAATGCAAGACAAGCAACCCATCCCGGATCTAGGATGGATAGGACCAATATGGGTCGAAGCATGAATCGGTGGAGAAAAAAAGAATGGAAACAATAAAAAATACTCTTAAAAAGTGGCTGGGTCTCGGCATCTATTCAGTAGATGATAAATTAATTAGAATTCAAGATAAAATCAAGCAAATCCGAGAAGATATTAAAAAACTCGGATGGAATTTAAAAGAAACGTCATTGCAACTCACTAGGATTGATGAAAACCTATCAGAGATACAAAAAAGTTCACTTCGAAAGACAGGAAAGGGCAAGATCATGATTGAAGACTTGGAAACCACGGTCAACAGGCTCGAAACGTTGGTCCAAAAATGGAAAGATACAAAAGAGAGTTTTTATCAAGATCGAATAAAGTTACAATTCGAAAGCGTTTCCTCGAAAATCGAATATTATAAACAGGAAATTCAGAACATACCTTTTGATGCAGCAGGACTCACCGTAATGGGCATCATTCTTGCATTTTTCCCAGTAGTTCAAATCCTATCGCTTCTGATCGGAATTTATTTATTGTTTAAATCGGACTGGAGAGCGAAAATTTCGGGAGCCGTGATGATCGTGCTCATCCTGATCATAATAGTAGTTCATTTAGTGATATAACAAAATTTGTGCAGAAAATAATCAGGAAAATTAGGAAGACTTCAAGAATTTATCTCGTACTATTGAAGGAATATCGGAAATAGGCACTCTTATTTGGCTTGTATCATCGCGATCCCTGATCGTTACCGTTTCATCTTTTTTTGATTGATAATCCACGGTAAAGCAGTATGGAGTTCCAATCTCGTCCATTCGTGCATATCGCTTGCCAATAGAGCCTTTCAAATCCAGAACCGAAGCGATACCATTAATTACCAAGGCTCTATTGATTTTTGCAGCAATATCACCAAGCCCATCTTTGTTCATTAATGGAAATACGGCACATTGAACGGGGGAAATTTCCTTGGGTAAGAGCAAGAGATTCTTACCATCGCGAATGGTGAACTTCTGTTCAATTAAACAATACATTAATCGACCAACACCAAACGCTATTTCCAAGATTTGAGGGACTTCTTTTTCGCCTTTTGAATTCTTTACTTCAAGGCTCGTTTTGGAAAATTTTTGATGCCTACCCAAATCATAGTCGCCGCGATCGTGAATGCCACAGATCTCAACCCAACCAAACTGTTCGGTTTCAACTTCAAGATCCCAAGCATCGTGTGCATAGTGTGCACGTTCATCAGGCAAGTGCTGCCTTAAACGTAATTTATTCAAATCCAGTTCTATTCGGGCGAGCAAGTCATATGCAACGGCAAAACAATATGCAAATGCCTCTTTTTGTAAGATTTTTTTATCAATTGTTTCTTCTAATGAATACAATTCAGGTTCTTTTCCATGAACTTGAGCATCCGAACTCCAAAAAGGTAGTTTAATGTCTTTGACGTGTTGAAATTCTTCAAAAGGGTGTTCCTGCTCTTTTAAAATAAAAATCTGACCTTCGAATTGTTCGAATTCCCTCGTCCTGATTAGACCTTGCCGAGCCGTAATTTCATTCCTGTATGCCTTGCCAAACTGATAAATTTTTATGGGCATTTGATTTCTAAACAGCGAATAATAATCCTTGAATGCTAAATACGTTGTTGTTGCAGTTTCGGGACGAAGAAAAGCCTGCCGTCCGGCCACGCCAACCTCAATCATTAGATTATAATCGCCAACATCGGTCAAGCGCGTCTTGCATTTTGGACAGATAATTTCATTTTCTTCCAAGAATTTCTTCAAGCCCTGATCAGACATTTCCAAAAGTTTCAAATCGGGATAATTCTCTTCAATCAATTTATCAATTCGGTAGATATTATTACATTTTTGACAGGTCGTGATCTTGTCCACAAAACGCTCAAGATGTCCCGATGCCTCCCAAACCTTCGGTGGCATGATTAAGGGGAATTCAACTTCCCAAAATTGGTATTTTTGAAACTCACTTCTCATTACGTTGACGAGCTTATTCTTTATCATGATACCAAATGGTCCATATTCATAAAAACCGGCAATGGATTCATATATAGTAGGTGAAGGTTGAAAAATTTTCTTTCGTTTAATGAACTTCTTGAATTCTTCTATTCGTGACATGAGCTCATCATTCCAGCAGGCTTTCAGATTTCAAAATTGCAGGATCAAAGCACCAATGGATCTTCCATCTTTAAACTTGATGATCCTATAGAGCCTTATAAATTTAAATGAAAAAGACATAACGTAACTAAAAAATTTTGGTGTTAAATTTGAGTGAATTTCCGGATTATCCCGTTTTTAACGTTTTAGAATCGGATGCAGAGCGAGAATTTCGCAAGGAAGTACGAGCATGGGTATTAAAAGAGGTATTACCTGAAGCGGATCGTCTTGAGCATGAAAAAGCCTTTCCCAGAGATCTTTTCAAAAAAATGGGTGAAAAGGGTTACTTCAAGGCATTATTTCCGAAATCCATAGGCGGTACTGAATTAGGAATCAAATATGGAACGATCATCGGTGAAGAAATATCTTGGGCATGTAGACCTCTCGTGGCGGCATGGGACTGCACCATCTTCTGCTCGATTCCCATTATGCGCTTTGGTAAGGAAGAACACATCAAAAAATTCCTGCCCGGTGTCATGAAAGGCGATCTGGTCGGTGCAATTGCCATGACAGAACCACCTGCGGGCTCCGACGTGATTGGAAGCATGAAATGCACGGCCGAAAAAGATTCCAATGGAGATTACATAATAAATGGAGAAAAAAGATTCATCACAAATGGCTCTCAGGCAGACATCTTCACGCTTTGGGCAATAACAGATAAATCGGTACCGAGACATCAAGGATTATCAGCATTCGTTTTCGAAAAAGATTTTGATGGGTTCGAAATAGTTGACGATTTCGAGTTAATGGGAAACTATGGATTGCAAAATACTTACATGAGATTCAATAACATGCGAATTCCAAAAGAAAATCTTCTTGGTAAGGAAGGCATGGGAGCTCACATCCTGCTTGATGAATTGGACTCGGAAAGAACACTTGCAGCCGCAGGATCCTGTGGAAATGCACGAAATGCCATAGAAATTGCAGCACATCATGCAAATAAACGCTTTCAGTTTAACAAGCCACTTCGATACTTTGAAGCAATAAACTTTAAGCTTGCAGACATGGCAATCAAGCTGGAAGCCGCACGTCATTTAGTATATCAGGCAGCGTGCACGATCGATGCTGGATTAAACGCAAGCAAGATAGGCGCAATTGCCAAGATTTTTGCGACAGATATCGCCTTCGAGTGTGCTCACGTCGCATTGCAAATCTGTGGTGGACTCGGATACATGAAAGGAAAATATGACGAAGAAACAAAGACTTACAGGAATCCAAATGGTTCACGTGCATATCCAATCGAACGGATCTTCAGGGGAACGCGATTATCCTCAATTACAGCTGGAACGAATGAAATCCTGAGATTTCTAGTCCAAAGAGAGGTTTTTAAAGAGATGAATCTCAAAAAATCAGGAGAAAGTATTGATTGGTAATGAGTAAAATGGCAGATTCCAATTCAGAAGGACGAAAATCACCACGAAATAAGTTGAATGATCTTACAGGAACCGAATGGATAAAATTCACGCGAAGCTGGTTCATTCATGACAATCGGAATAAAAATGAATTAAAAGGAGTGATCAAGCATCCTGCCACGTTTCCATCCGCAATGATTGCAGAATTCATAAGGTTTTTTACGAAACGTGGAGAACTAGTCTTGGATCCATTGCTCGGAACGGGATCCACGTTGGTAGCTTGTGATAATACCGAAAGGCGTGGGATCGGAATTGAATTATATGACGAATGGGCCAATATTGCCAAATCCCGTACTTCACAACAAGTAATGACAGGTGATTGTCGTGAGATCCTCTCCCAATTAATCGAGCAAGAAGTTTCGGTTGATTTCATCATCACCTCCCCTCCATATTTAAACATGATGAAGAAGATTACTGGAAGCCGCTCGGTTCAGAAAAAAAGAAAACAATCAGGATTGCCAACGGACTATGGCACGAACGAACAGGATCTGGGTATTGTTGCCGATCCTGAAAAATTTATTGAAAATCTCTACGAAATATTTTCGAAATGTCGTGAGTTGCTGAAAAACAAACGGTATCTTGTCGTTATCATGCAAAACGTTAGAAATAAAGGAGAAGTCATCCCACTCGCTTGGGAATTTACACGTAAAATGAAAGACTCGTGGCTTTTTAAAGGTGAGAAAATTTGGATTCAATCTCAAAAGCAATTAAATCCTTTCGGCTATCCATTTGATTTTGTTTCCAACGTGCACCACCATTATTGCCTGATATTTCGAAAAAAGACTGAAAACATCACGCGATGCTAAATAATCGTAATAATGTAATAATTTACTAGATTTTTCCATCAGATTTCATTCAAAAGATTAATAACCGAAGTTTACAAAGAAAAAGAATTAAAAATGGATTATTCTAATACAAAAATTTTATAATTTCAGTGGCAGAAAGCTTTACAGTCATCACCAAAGAAATCACTCAAAGACTAGGAGCTATTTTGGGTACTCGAGTATATGTTGGGATATATTCGGAAAATGGCCAAATATTGCATCAAGACGATGATATCAAACAATTTGAGAACTTTGTTTCGAACTTTATCAAGTCAAATTTTCAATATTTAACCGTGGGAGACCATTCCCTGCCGCTTTCAGGTCATAATATCGTTTTCTTTAAGTTCGAAAATGCAATGTTGGTATTATACACGAAGAAGGGCAAATTGGGTCAGTTACTTGCGTTCAAGAGTCAGATGTCAAAATATTACGAACGTGTCAATTCAGCCGTTTCTCAGACGAGCGGTGAAGTAATTGAGAAGGAAGAGATTTCAGTTATTAAAGAGGCAGCTCTTACTCCTGAAAACATTCTCGTTCGTGAAGAGCGCATTGGAATCATTCCTGAGATAAGAAAGAAACTCACAGGTAAAGAACGGCTAGAAATGAGTGAAGCAACGGTTATTCGTAAACTTGATAGCAAAAAATCGTTGATTGAACTTTACCAAGAAGAAGGCCCCGACTTCATTGATGAAAATCTCTATAAATTAATCCAGAACAAACTCGTCGTCATTCCAACTCATGAACTCGTTCAAATCAAATGTCCTGTTTGCAAGGCACTTCATTATGAATACGTTCCTAAATTCTGCCTAGAAGCAAGCCCTGAAGGAAAAATCAGGAAGCTCATCATCAATCCAGGTGTATGTGCACATCCATTTCTCTTATACATTGACAAGAAATTAAAAGTAAAAACACAGGAAATAAAGAAAAAGATTTCTGATATTGAACATAAAATGGATTTGTCATCCGTAAGCATAGAAAAATTGATCGGGTTCCTCGGGCAAGACGTTTTCAATAATATCTTTCATTCCGTATTTTTCCGCCGCAAGGTTGTCATCATTGAAGATGAACCTCTTTTAATTTCAAAACATGTTTTCGGATTATTGTCCCGGATTTTTGGGAACATACATTATAACGAACACGTTGTTTCAATGACGAGAGAAGAATTTAAGAAAAACAAAAGAATGTACACCAATTTTCTAGTCGTGGATGCTGCATACAATTGTATCATTAATGAACTTTATTCTGGGGAAGAAGAACTACTCGAATTCGAAACAAATCTCTTCAAGAAAATAATAAAAGAACCTGACGAACATCGACAATTCCTGCAAACATACGATGCATTTACGAGAATCTTCCTGTTAACTGAAAAAATCATTGATGAAATCAAAATTTACACGATCAAGCAAATTTCGGAAGAAGACCTCATAGAACGCATTAAAAAGAATCACGACATAGACCTGAAATTAGAAGACATTCCCCTCATCAAGAAACTATCCTTGATTTACTACGCATTTAATAAATGCTGTTTAACTCATTTTATTTCTATTCCTTTCTTGCCAAATTTTAGTCGAACTAATATTTTCTTTCGAGAATGTTTTTTTTCCAAGAAACTTCCCGACTTGTGCTGATATCAATTACCATCTGCGACATATTTTACATGGGTGATTTCCGAAATGTTTTTATTTTGTGACAAATAAAGAAACATAGCAAGCTTGCAAACTTTTTCAAAATTCTTGAAATTAAAAAAATAAATTGAATGGTGAATAATCGTGAGTTTCTTTGAACTCGTAGCAGTTCGGGTCTTGATGCGAATAATGCTATATGGAATGAAAGAAATTTTCAATGTGGATGAAGA
>JALGVI010000134.1 GCA_029838215.1 Candidatus Helarchaeota archaeon
GCAATCATTGAATTCAAATTGCCATAAAACCTACAAAGTTTTTTCGATTGGTGGTCAAGATCCGTTCTTTAAAAGTGTTTAAAAAGTTGAAGCACGAAGATTTTAGGGTATTGGGTGGTATAGAGCGGGGTATGGCTAAATTTAAGGAAGTTCCCATCGAGGAAATTTCTCGGTTACTTGGAAAGAGTTATAATAAAGAGGAGATATCCTATCGCTTGCAACGTGCCCACAAGTTCGAGTTAATCAAGAGAAAAAAGGGTTCCTATGTTGGATATTACCTGACATCCATGGGCTATGACTGTTTAGCATTACACGCCCTCGTTGAATCGAATGTCTTGGCTCATTTTGGAAAATCCATTGGCGTGGGAAAAGAATCAGACGTTTTTGATGCCCTCACTCCAGACGAACGACGCGTAGCGGTGAAGATCCACCGGCTGGGACGGCTGAGTTTTCGCCAGATCAAGCGGACACGGTCTTATTCTCATGAAAAAAAGCACATTTCGTGGTTATACCAATCACGTCTATCTGCTACAAGGGAATATGAAGCTCTAAAAACACTATATCCCGCAGGAATTGCAGTACCCGAACCAATCGCTCATAATAGGCACGTGATCGTCATGGAGATTTTCGAGGGAAATCTGCTTCACGATTTCATAACACTTGATGATCCCAAACAAGTACTTGAAAAAATCATCGATACCGTTAGACAAGCATATGAAATAGGCATCATTCATTGCGACCTGAGCGAATATAACATCCTTCTCATGGACTCCAATGAAATTCTCTTAATTGATTGGCCGCAATGGTGTGAATCGTCTCATCCTAATGCAGACTTTCTCTTAAAACGAGATGTTCAAAACGTGCTGAACTTTTTTCGCAGGAAATTTCGATTAAATTGGGAATTGGAGAAAGTGCTTGAACGCGTTACGGGAAATTAGAATTAATAAATTGCAGATTCGTCCGGTTTTATGAAGAGTATATTATTTCCGCGGATGAACATTTCACCAAATTTTGCAATGGGCTTGTCATCTTTAATTTCTTCAGCTTTTGATAGAACCAAATTCATGTAAGAATCAGTTTCGATTAAATATCCCTTGTATTCCTTTCCATCTTTTAATCGGATTAGAACGCGATTGTTTTTCGACTGGTTTAACAGTTTTAACGGATCAATTTTCATATCTTACTGCACATCCGCATCTTTCTTGCGCCATCTCTCTACATTGGCACAAAATTTCTTTTTAAAAATTGTATAAGAACATTTCTATTTTTATTTTTCTTAAAGTTTTGTATTCATTCAGAACTAAAACATGATATCAATTTTTGCATGGGGGAGAAACAAGCATTGCTTTCTCCAAGAAGGCAATTTCAGTTCCAAAAGTTTTTCTGTCTTTTATGTACTTATTTGTTAAGAATATTTAATTAATACTTAAGAAATCCTGTAAGTTTTTCACGTGGTTAAACGTCATGTTACAAATGAAAGAAGCCAAAAATGGAATAATAACTGATGAAATGAAACAAGTTGCCCAAAAAGAAGGGATTGACCCTGAGAAAATCATGAAAGGGATTGCCAGGGGTCGAATCGTGATTACGAAAAATATCAATAAAGACATACCTGCTTTGGGTATTGGAGAAGGGTTGCGCATTAAGATCAATTCAAATATTGGAACTTCCGAGGATTTGGTAAATTTAGACTTGGAAATTGGAAAGGCACGCGTTTCAGAAAAGTATGGTGCGGATACATTAATGGATTTAAGTACGGGAGGAGATTTAGAGAACATACGGCGTGTTATCATTGAGAACATTACCATTCCATTGGGAACCGTTCCCATCTATCAAGCAGCAGTTGAAAGCGTGAAGAATAATAAAGCCATCGTGGAAATGTCCCCTGATAAGATGTTTGATGTTATCGAACGTCATGCAAAAAGTGGCGTCGATTTCATGACCATTCATTGTG
Organism: Candidatus Helarchaeota archaeon; assembly: GCA_029838215.1. Taxonomy (GTDB): domain Archaea; phylum Asgardarchaeota; class Lokiarchaeia; order Helarchaeales; family RDOG01; genus JALGVI01. The sequence continues at coordinate 1,955 of JALGVI010000134.1, forward strand.
GGGTCACAAAATCCATTGTCAATCATTTAAAGGAACATCCACGATTAATTTCCATGGTTAGCCGTGGCGGCACCTTTCTGGCGGCATGGATGCTTCACAATAACCGCGAAAACCCGTATTTCGATAATTATGACCAATTGCTTGAATTGGCAAAAGAATATGATTTCACGATCAGCTTGGGCGATGGCATGCGTCCTGGAACCATCATGGATGCAACAGATTGGGCTCAAATTGAGGAATTGCTTACCATTTCAGATTTGGTAAAAAAAGCACGTGAAGCAAACGTTCAAGTCATGGTCGAAGGACCGGGTCATGTTCCAATCCATCAAATAGAAGCAAACATAAGACTACAGAAAACGGTTTGTGATGGAGCTCCATTTTATGTATTGGGACCCTTGGTAACGGATGTTGCGCCAGGCTATGATCACATTGTTGGTGCTATAGGTGGTGCACTCGCAGGGTTAGCAGGAGCCGATTATCTTTGTTATGTTACACCATCAGAGCATCTAGGGCTTCCCTCAACCATTGAAGATGTAAAAGAAGGCGTCATTGCTTCAAAAATCGCCGCACATGCCGCAGACATTGGACGACGTGGACGTGAAGAAATGAACTGGGATCGTAACATGTCCATCGCTCGAGTGAATTTGGACTGGGAAACACAATTTAAATTGGCAATGGACCCGGAAAAAGCGAGCACGTATTACCATCGGAATAAAACAATGAGCGGAAAATCAGATTCTGAGCCGGCGTGTACAATGTGCGGCAAATTTTGTGCAATAAAGATCCTAAATAAAGAATTGGGATTAAAAAGAAAGCCAAAATACGAGTTTTAATTGTTTTTTAGAAATAAAAAAAAAGGTAAAGTTGATATTAGATTTTTTCAACACAAAACGAAGACGTTTAGATGCTAAGTTTGATATCAGATTTGGTGATCGTCTTTCTCTTGGCATGCTTGGTAAGAGCAAGAGCTTTTTTGGTGATATCAACAGCCAAATCTTGCAAGTATTCTTGAAGTGCCGTGATAGCATCAGCTGCAACGATGTTTGCATCACCTTCGACTTTCATAAGTCTTCGTAGTGCCGTTTTTGTGATAACGCTTGGGGCTTTTGCCATGATTCATCCCTCATGTATTTTGAGTTTCATTTTTTGATCGGAATAAAACTGTCATCGATTTAATGGATCGTTTATATATTCATTAAATCTCGAATTTTAAATCACGTTCACAAATTATTTTGACATAAACCCTATATAAATGCTTTGCTTTTACGGTCTGAATTGCTATTACATGAACACATTTTGATTGGCTCGTGTATAAAAAACGTTCCGACAAAAAGAACTCTTGCTTGATTAAAAAATTAATTTAAACCATTCTGATGTTTCCAATTTTTAAAAATCCGACAATCTTTATTTTTCGAAAAAAAAGGAGAAGACGGCTTCTTTTTCGGAATCCGTTGCAATTTTTTAAATTAAAATTTGGTTAGTTTTGATGCTCATACTAATAAAAAATGCATTATTCATGATTTTTATCTAGTTTCAGGAAACATATTCATCAATTATCAAGATTGTAAGTTCCTTGAATTTTTTAAACACGGACAAACAGAGTTTTTCATCCATTTTAATCATAAAAAAGAGGAACCGCATCCGATCTGAAATGATATTTTGTAATAATAAAACAAACGGGAAAATTCAAGAAACAAATTGGTCGTCAGTCCATGGCAGGAACTTGTTACAAGAGCATCAAGTTTGTTTTAAAAGAATGGTCAGTTCATTTTTCAGGTCAATGGGTTCTACACTCTGAGCAACTAAATCGGGAATGTCGTTTCTGAATCTGATTCGTCCTTGGACGATGACTTCACGTCCTAACAAATCATTCGATCGTTGAAGCAAGGGTTCTTGTTCGGAAAGTGATTCTTGAATGATGTCTTCGGCTTCTTTTATTGTCATGCCGAGAACTGATTCTGCGACATCCCCAAATAACGTCACTCGTAAGTTTCCAAAGCCATCATCTAAAGTAAAACTCCACCGCATGCGATGGACAGGAGTGATTTCACTTCCGCAGTGCTCGCACGAGATGGGAGATCCGGAATTATTAATTTTTTTATTGCAGTTCGGGCAGGCCTTGTATAGAACATTCTGTTCGGGAATTCTCAATATTGTTCCTCTAATCCGGACCGTTTCATTCTCTTGGACTTCGTTTATCCTTTTCCGTGGTGCTTCAACTGCCCTTATTCGTTTATTAATTCTTCCGATTTTTTTGGTCACGCGTTCTATTTTACCAAGTCTTCCAATGTTTAGATTTAATGTCCCCCGGTAACTTGACACGTACCCATTTGAAATCTTATAAGTTTTACCAACTTCAACCGCATCACTCATTTCATCCCATAGAGGAACATTAATGCTTCCTGTTTCGTCAGACATGATCGCATCTCGAACTTTATAATCGGTTCCGTCTTTCCGTGTTCCCTGTCGCGTTTCTCTTAACTCGGTGCATTTCACGAAAATATCCACATTCGTGCTTTTTTCGACAAGGTCCTTTACTTTCATCAGCTGTCCTGCTTTTATCGGGGCTTCTGATGATGAAGTTGTAAGGTCAAGCTCTTCAGTTTTTGGGAAAGAACCGGTTGCTGGATTAATCTGGATTTGCGTGGCGTTTCCAATTCTCAGTTCTAGCTTGTTTTGAAATCCTTCTGTAACATATCCATTCGTGATTTCTATTTTATCCCCTTTTTTCATGCCCTTGCACTTGCTAAAATGATTTTCCCAGAGCGGCACGTCAATGTTACCCGTGTCATCGGCAATCGTTAAATTTATGATTTGCGTTTCTCGTCCATCTTTCGTGTTCACGGTTCGTGGAATTATGTCAGATATGATTCGAGCTCGAACAGAAACGGAAGAAAGTCCACTCGTTAAATCACCGATTTTTTTGAAAACAGACGAGATTTCAGGCACGTCCCGGGGATCAACATTTTCAGGATTCACCACGATCTTGCCACTTCTACCCAGAGCTATTTCCAATCGACCTTGATATCCATCTTTTGCATATGCATATTGAATCTCAAGAATCGTTCCGATCTTGATTTCGTTGTTTTCGACTTTTTCGGCATCCGAGTCCCAAAGTGCAAGGCGAATTTGCCCGGTCTTATC
>JALGVI010000057.1 GCA_029838215.1 Candidatus Helarchaeota archaeon
CAAAAGTTAGAGAAATTGGTGGAATTTGCATCCACGGACTTGGCGACAAGTCTCAGCCCTAGACCTGCATCTGAAAGCGATATTCGGCGAATCTTCGAACATGCATGTGATGGAAAGCCAATTGATTTTTAAATTTCGATCTCCGATATGGGGACATTCAAAGAAACTCGAAATTTTTCAAGTTTTCCCGCTAATGCCATGAGTGCATGAGATACATGATTGCCGGAGATCAGAAATCTTGAAACTCCCTTCTTCTTAAAAAGCATTTTCAACTTCTCTTTTTTTTCATCACCTGACAAATTATTGAAAAGCAGTGATATCTAAAAAACAATATGCGAAAGAAATTTATTCTCATTCATAAAAAACAGCTTGACGATTTTAAGACTTCCAGATGATGATTCAATGGTTAATGATGACAATTCACTAGATAGGGATGAGTTGATCGAACAGTTAATGAAGTTTGATCTTTCTAGGGAAGAAGCTGAAATTTACTTGTTGCTTTTAGAATACAAGAGCATGATAGTTCGGGACTTAAATAAGAAAATTCCTCAGATTCAGCGCACTTATCTCTATAATTATCTGGATAAGTTGTCCCGAAGCGGTTGGGTGCATATTAATACGGTAACAAAGCCCCAAAGTTATAATCCCTATACGCCCGAAGAAGTATTGCTACGGCGCATTGAAGAAAAAAAGGAAGAAATCAAGAAAATAAAAGAAGATTTTGATGAATTGATGAATGATGTCTATCCCGATTTATTGAAAAAATTGAATTCTCTTTATTTAGGTTCTTGGAACAACATTTCATCCAATTACATTGCCCTTTTTAAGGAATATTTTAAAGACCTTCCCATTCGGGTCGAAAACGCGATTATTGAACCTCACTCTAATCCATATCTCAATTTTTTTCTTCCCGTGTGTAATTTTCACGGTTTTTTTATTGCACATCATAAAAAACCCATCTCTGATGAGTATTTAGTGCATTTTTATGAATTTGAAACAAGTGATTTCTTTAAGGAATCATTTGAATTTCTAGAATTGATTTTTTCATATCGAGTAAAAGAGATGGTCAGAATACTCGCACGGCGTGAAAGTCTAAAGGAAATCATGGCACCCGTCCCGCGAACTCGAAATATAGAAGGATTGAAAATTAATATTGAAGATATTCGGTACCAAAAAGGTGAATCCGAGCTTACTGCTTTTTTAGTGCATCCCTTCTTGATAAATAAGAGAAATAACATCCTGATGTTCATGTTTGCAAATAAAAAGAAAAATGGCGAAAAGCTTCTTGAATGGATTATAAAACGTTTTAAAGCAAGCTAGATGATTTTTACCCGCATTTTGATGTATTTTTTCTTCTGCATTTTTTCTAAAATCGCATTCAGTTCATCCATTGTCAGGTTTATACCTTTCTCATTTAAAATCCCAAGAATTTCTGAAACGGTATATTTCCCGTTGCAAAGCTTGGAAACCTCTAATTCTTTCGGCGTGATCAATCCTAGTTCCATGGCAAGTGCGGGAATGGGCTTAATGTACATTGGCGTTTTCTCAATGATATCTCCTTTAATGTTGAGTTCCACGCGCTTTTTTGCCTCAAATGCGTCAAGAATGGAATATACGGTATGCACGTCTAATCCTGTTTCTTTTGAAATCGTGACAATATCATGGTTTCCGTCACAATATCTAAGCACGGCCATCTGGTCTATGAGAAAGCGCTCTTTTTCCTTTATTGGCTTAATTAATCTCGGAAAGACTTGTGGATATTGTTCCACTTGTTGATCCATTGGAGCGACTTCAATTGCGACACTGGCAGCACTGGCTGCGCCGGCAACCCCTGAGTCCACGACCGCCTGCTCTTCTATTGGCGCGACCTCTCCAATAACATCTTGAAGCTCACTCGCATATTGAAGCAAGTCCGATTTATAACCCAAAAGTTGTCCTACCAGCCCTTTTTTCGTAAATAGGACTATTATTACTGAATTTGATACCTTGAAAAACACGAGATTTTTACCCGAGAGAGGTATCGAGTGGTCTCCGATGTTAAGCATGTTGAAGTTCATTCTTGTAAAATCAACCAGGTAATCTCCAAATTCCTTGAATTCAGATTCATCAGAATAGTGGATCGTTCCATTACGATCAATGACTGTTATGTATGGACGTGTCCCTATTACTCTACCCAATTCTTGGGTAATTGTTTTCGTTATTTTGTTCATTCTTTTTTGCATTTCTTTCGTATCCATCAAGTCAAAAACCACCATCACGAACAACAATTCGGTTTTTTACCTTAATGCAAAGATTTCCTTGTTCGTCAAGACACTCTTGAACAGTTTCGATATTCAATTTGTTTCGTTTGATGTAAACATTTGAAACATGGCTTTTAACGGTCATTTCCGTTCCTGCCTTGGGCAATTTTAAGAATTCATACCCCTGGCTTGCGTGCAATATCTTCAGTGGATTTTTAATTAATTTCTCTCCATTCTCATCCACGATTTCTCGCGTGGACTTATTTCCTGCTTCTCGAACAAGGACACATGTAAAGGCAGGCGACATTAATCCATCTTTCAGGTATTCAGGACGTGTATCTCCCGTAACTTTTTGGTATTGAATGAGTCGGTCCACCGGTATTTTCCACTTTCTCGTCCCTAGATCGTGACCAATGTACTTCTCATATTTTTTTTCAGGACTCGACATGAATATCAAAACTCACCTTGTTAAAAAAACAAGCAAATAATCCATATTTAATTCTTTTTTGTCATAAATTATACATGAAAATTTTGACTTAAAACTAGAATAGGAGTTGATATTTTATTCATTTTGGAAAAAAAGAGGAGATTAAGTATAATTAGAGCGATTTGATTGCGAGTTCGATGTCTGCTCCCGTAATTTTCTTTCTCTTTGCATGTTTTGCAAATCTGATGGCTTTTTCCGTAATGGCTTTTGTTTCTTCCTCAAGCACGGTGATCAGATAATCGACAGCATCTTTCGCAACGATCTTTGCTCCAGCTGAGGTCATGAGTGCTCGGAGCGGTGACCATGCAAAATATCTTTTTTTTGCCATGATTCATCCCTTCAAAATTCCATATCTATTGAATGGTTATTATTTTTAAAATCGGAGGCAATATATAAACTTTTTGCTTTATTTCAAGAAATTCCCGAATTCTTTGAACTGCTGGTATCATAATTCGACAAAAACGCTTCAATATCAATGAGGTCCTTGAACATGTTTCAAAAAGAATCGACAAAAATAATTTTTATCATCTTGATGTGATATATGATCGACATGAAAAATTCGTGAGAAAAATCTTGGATGAGAAATATCATGGAAAAACACGTAGGAGAAATCAGGCTTAGGGGTTCAATTCCCAAAATAGGAATAAGACCCGTCATTGATGGCAGAAGGAAAGGTGTTAGAGAATCGCTGGAAGAACAGACAATGAACCTATCGAAAGCGGTGGCTTCTTTTCTTTCAAACGAACTATGCCATCCAAATGGACTCCCTGTTAAGTGCGTAATTGCAGATTCGACAATTGGGGGTGTTGCGGAAGCGGCTGAATGTGCCGAATTGTTCAGGAAAGAAAATGTAATGGTCTCCATTACCGTAACGTCGTGCTGGTGTTATGGCACGGAAACAATGGATATGGACCCGCACGTTCCGAAAGCCGTCTGGGGATTTAATGGGACGGAAAGACCCGGTGCAGTATATCTTGCTGCCGTGTTGGCAGGGTATAATCAAAAGGGACTTCCTGCATTTGGAATTTATGGAAAAGACGTTCAAGATGCTACGGATAACACGATTCCCGATGACGTTAAAGAAAAACTATTGCGGTTTGCTCGAGCAGGTCTGGCGGTTGCGTGGATGAAAGGAAAAACATATCTCTCCTTGGGAGCCGTGTCAATGGGCATTGCGGGCTCGATCGTGAACGAGATGTTTTTCCAAAATTATCTCGGAATGCGCAACGAATACGTGGATATGTCCGAGTTCATCCGGAGGCTTAATCTTGCAATCTACGATATGGACGAATTCACTCGCGCAATGACATGGGTGCGGGAAAAATGCAAGGAAGGTAAAGACCTAAACCCTCCTGCTTCCCAAAAATCCCGGGCTGAAAAAGATGAAGATTGGGAAACCGTCGTGAAAATGACGTTGATTGCTCGTGACTTGATGGTAGGAAATGAAAAACTAAAAAAATTCGGACATGACGAAGAAGCACTCGGTCATGATGCCATTCTGGCTGGATTCCAAGGACAACGTCAATGGACTGATTTCATGCCCAATGGCGATTTCCTCGAGGCGATCCTGAACTCTTCGTTTGACTGGAACGGACTCCGACAGCCATATCTCATGGCAACCGAAAATGATTCTCTTAACGGCGTCGTGATGTTGTTTGGACATTTATTGACCAATACTGCTCAAATTTTTGCCGACGTGAGAACCTTCTGGAGCCCGGAAGCCGTCAAGAGAGTTACTGGGATGGAACTCACGGGACTGGCAAAAAACGGGATCATTCATCTAATCAATTCCGGTTCTGCATGTTTGGATGGGACGGGACAACAATCTAAAGATGGAAAACCCTGCATCAAACCATTCTGGGAAATCACCGAAGAAGAAGTGGAAAAATGCCTGGAAGCAACGCGTTGGGATCCCGCCATTTTAGAATACTTTCGTGGTGGCGGATACTCCTCGAATTTCTTAACGATCGGCGAAATGCCGGTTACAATGTCAAGAATAAATCTGGTTCACGGTTTGGGTCCGGTATTACAAATCGCCGAAGGATTTGCCGTCAACCTTCCCAAGGAAATACACGAAAAACTCGACGAGCGAACAAATCCAACGTGGCCAACAACGTGGTTCACGCCGAGACTCACGGGAAAAGGAGCGTTTAAAAGCGTATATTCCGTGATGAATAATTGGGGTGCAAATCATGCCGCAATTTGTTACGGACACGTCGGGGCGGATTTTATTACTTTGGCTTCAATGCTTAGAATTCCCACTTGCATGCATAATATTCCTGACGAAAAAATCTTTAGACCTAGCATGTGGAACGCATTTGGAACGACCGACTTAGAAAGTGCCGACTTTAGGGCGTGTGAAAAATTAGGACCTCTCTATGGACGAAAATAAATACTTCGTGATTCTCTTGGGCGAAAATAATCCCATCTCATTTTTTTGAATATTTCCAAATGAAATCACGGATCGCGATTCTCATTGCCTCTGTCGTTGAAATATAGCATCCTTGTTCGATCAATGCTTCAATCTCTTGAAGATACACTTGTGGTAGTTTTACACTAAACCTTCTGAGCATTTTCAACACTCCATTTGCTTAGTTTCTAAATCCGTGCTCCCGTTTTTATAGTTTTTCTTAAAAGATTGAAATTCCTTGCTTTAAAACTTGTTTTTTTGAAATTTTTTAAGACAAAATTTTAATTTTTAAAATAATTTGTAAATCCAAAATGGGAATTTGAAGACTTAAAATTATGACTAATATCGACAGTTATCAAAAGTCATTAATCGTTTCTCTTCCGTTCCCAACAAACAAAGACGTCGAAATCCACAGAACCCATTGCTTTTATGACTGCTATATTATCAAAATTAGGCAGTTTCTGAAGACGTTCAATCAACGAGTTAATCGCAGGAGTTTCCCCATTTATGACCAAGACATCCGAATTGCCGACCAAAACCCAAAACACGTCTTCAATCCAAGGACCTTGATCGGTTGTTAAAATCATTACTTGTTCGAGATCCTTGAACAATAACTTCTTTGGATTATCTACATCATAAATGACTGTGTCCTCACCGACCAATATGTTATATTCCCAGTCGTGTGCTTCTAAGAACTTTGGGACATCCTGCTTTTCAAGTTTCGCATGAACACCACTTTTTATTCCTAATCTTTAATTACTTGAATGATTTTAAAAGATGCTGTTTTGATAATTTTCTTGACGATTATTTTTTTAGAATGGTTCAATTTAATTTATATTAACAACTTGAAATTTGAAATAAAGTTTAAATAATTGTGTAAATAATTTTTACACAGAATTAATGATTTAATAAACACGATAATTAATCTTGTAGAAGGAAGATAAAATGGAATATGAAGAGATCGTGGCGAATTTACGTAGAATTGTTACATCACCTGTTCACAGATTTCCTGAAGAAACTATTGCAAGGATTAAAAAGGAATATTATGATAAGCATCCGAAATCCGCCAAGTTATTTGAAGATGCAAAGAAAGTCATTCCCGGTGGCGTTGAACATAACTTGAGCCTCAATCATCCTTTTCCTTTGACCATTGATCGCGTGAAAGGTTGCAAGATGTGGGACGTTGACGGTAATGAGTTCATTGATTACCTGATGTGTGGCGCTCCCATCATTTTAGGGCATCATTTTGACGAATTAGACGATAAAATCATTGAAATCATAAGGGAAAAGGGTCCGTCATCGGGCGTTACTTCTGAATACGAAATTTTGGCTGCGAAAGAAATAATAAAACACATGCCTGCAGTTGAAATGGTTCGTTTTTTTCAATCCGGAACCGAAGCTGTCATGGCTGCACTTCGACTTGCGCGCGTGTTTACTGACAAGAAATACATCATAAAAATTGGGGGTTCATATCATGGTTGGTCCGATCAGGTTGTATTTGACCTCCACATCCCAAATACGGGCCCTATTGAAGCGAGCGGCATTCCGGGTTCCTGTCAGAAATATACAATGGGTGTCGAACCCAATAAATTCAAAAAATTAAGACGAGCCTTTGAAAAAGCCGAGAAAAAAGGCGGAGGTGTGGCAGCGGTCATTGTAGAACCTGTTGGTGGAGAGTCGGGAACTCATCCAGTGCACCCCGATTGGAACAAGACCATCAGGGAATTATGCGATGAATTTGGTGCGCTCATGATTTTCGATGAAGTTGTCACGGGCTTTCGATTAGATATGGGTGGAGCTCAAAAATACTTCGGAATCAATCCCGATTTGACCGTTCTCGGCAAGATCATAGGTCACGGATATCCATCAGCGGGAGCTCTTGCAGGAAAAAAAGAAATAATGATAAACCTCGCGGCGGGTGTCGAAGGCATCAAAAAACGCGCTTATTGCGGTGGAACGCTGGCAGCTAATCCCATCACGACTGCCGCTTGTTATTGGGCAATAAAGTTGATGGAAAAGCATGATGCTGTTAAAAAAGCAACAAATTTTGCAAATAAACTCACAAAAGAGATGAATGACCTCTATTCCCGAAGAGAAGACTTGCCATTTTTCGTGTATAATTTTGGTCCAATAATGCATTATGAGACATCAAGTTTCTTTGCCGTGAAATTGACGGACAAGGATGCAATGAATCAAATTTTCATCAGGCGAGAAATTGCAGAAGAATACCAAATGGCGATTCACAATCAAGGCGTGCATACCCTGGCTGGAACGCGGATGTACACCTGCATGCAACACGATCAGGAAGCCATTGATAAAACACTTAAAGCATGGGAGTATTGCCTTAACCTAATCCCTAAAAAATGAATTAAAATCTTCTTTTTTTCAGCTTTTAAAAATAAAAAATAAGGACGATTTAGTTCATGGGAGGAGTTTATTTCTCCTCGACCATTTTTTCCTTCCATTCTTCGATTTTTTGATAAAGGACTTTCAGGATTTGTTGGTCCGGAGCCTTGTTTGGCGGGTATTTCTTTAGTTTCCGGGCAAATGTTCCCACTTCGTATAGAAGAGGATGCCATTTCCAACTTTTGCTTATGGTATCACGTCCATTTTCGATGATCTTTGCCAATGCTTGTGCCGATTCACCCCGTTGAGCTCTTTGCTCGATAAGGTCAAAAACTTCTAGCACGATGGGTGGTGTCTTGCCTTTTTTTGCCGCGCCCGGTTTGGTCGCTCCTGCACTCGCTGGTTTAGCACTGATGGGCTTAGCCACTGCAGGTGCCGCCTTAGCTGCTGTTCGTGTTGCTTTAAGAGGGCCTGCTGAAGTCTTCTTTGGACCACTTGTCAGGGGTTTCATGAATCGTGAAGGTACATCACCTGACCCTGTAGATGAGGCTGCTGGCTTGGGTGCAAAAGAAGACGAGCTAACGGGTGATACTGGTGCAGCGGAAGGAATCGTCACGCCAGACCTGACGGATGATCGTAATTCACTCATGGATGCCTTTAATTCTGGAACGAGAACTTTAAGATCTGCAAGAGACTGGGCTGATTTTGAAATTTCTGATAGCGTGCCTTTTAAGCCCTTGATGGAAGCCATGGTTCCTCGTAATTCTTCAATTGATGGTTTTAGCGATTTTGCAAGAGATCCCAAATCTGCCAGTCCTGCAATTCCTTCAAACGAATTTGACAGTGTATCCATGGTGCCTTTCAGACCTCCCATGGCTATCTTTAACTCACCCATGATGCCCAAAGCGGCCTCGAATCCCTCCTTGAGTTCGCTGAATCCTCGAACTTGATCTTTGATTTCACGAATGGGTTTCTCCAATTCACCCATGCGGACGGCTGCTTGATTAATGACATTCGCCGTTTGAGCAAGATTTCCCATACCCTGTATCGATTTCTGAATTCCTTCAATTGACACCTGCATGTGCCTAATTGCACCTGCAGAATCAGCTAATTGATTCAGAACGGGTGTTAATTGCCCCATGGATGCTACGGCTGTTTTAACTTCTGTAAGCCAGCGATCCAAGTCTGCAACATTAGGTAATGAACCTTGTAATTTTTCCATGGATACTTTTAACTTGCCTATTTCTGAAATGAGATATCGGCGACCCATGATGACTTCATCGATTTTTTCCTTGATTTGTTCAAAAATCGTGCCTTTTTCTGCCATCGTCATTTCCTCGATTATTTTTCAACATCTTCAAAGTTGTAATCTGTTAGACTTTCCAACAATTTTAAAATTGTTATGTTGCTTATCATTTTTTATTACTATCGTATAAGATATAAATAAATATTGCAAAGACTTTGGTTCAAGTAAAATTTTATTGAAGAAATTCATCGTTCGGTGAATGGATGGTCCATGATGACGGAAGCGCGGTTAAGTGTAGAAAATCTTGCCAACTTGAATATAACTATTTATGGCTTTCACGATGATGAAGGTTATACCACGGGTGGTCTGGTTTCTCCGGGCATGACACGAATCGCACGAAAACTTGTTAATGAATTAATTAATAAGGTCGCCGATTATTTTTTTAGTTTTAATGCTCTCTTGGAAGACTTTTTGGGATATCGTTTGTATTTCTCCGAATTTCTATTACGTAGCCTTGTTGAAGAAAAAAATTTTGGCATTTTACCAAAAGGTGTTCTCTTGATTCCCGGACGGTTTAAGGATAGTTCAAATTTCGTCTTGAGTCTCGAATATGAACGCGGTCTCATTGATCCTTATCAAGGTATTAAACAAATGGATGAATTATGCGATTATACTCATCAAATAATGGAAGCAATGCTCAGACCTGAAATCTCTATCGAGAAGCGCAACGTAATTCTTGAAAAGTTTTCCCGCCGGAACGCAAAAAAATTATATGGCATATTTCTTGATAAAGAGTGGGAACGAAAATACTCTGGTAAGGACAATGATAAGACATTTGACCAAATGAGTACAGAAACCGAAATCATTTTAACGGGACTTTTAAGACCTGATTATGGGGTTTTTCCACCGGGAATTGAGGTAATTGAATATTCCTTGAAGGAAATCATTCCCGCGCAAAGGAAAAAGGATTACATGTATCTGGAAGAGATGCCCACCATAGCGAGCGTTAAATCCATCATTCAGAAGTTATTTCCATTCGCCACAAATTTATTCAAGCCATTGAAAGAAAGCACGGGAAATTTTATTGAAATAATGGTTTTGGATGTATTTTCTCAGTATTTTTTGGAGATAATTGATTCATTTGACAAGCCACGTCCCCCTTTTTTCTTAAACTCACTTTTAGCTGAGGAAACTGCCGTATTTACCGATGCATTTAATTCATTTCATCGACAATTAGAAGAATACATGAAGAGTGGAAAAAAGCAGACCTTGCAGAAGCACGGCGAAGATATTTGGCAAGCGGTCGTTAATTCTGGAGTTGGTGTTCAACAATCTTTACTCAGAAAAATTTATGATGCATTTCTGGAGCACGTAAAAATCGAGCGTGGAAATGAAACCGAGGAGATCCTTCCGACTTGGGAATTAAAAAAACATCTGAACTTCACGGAAATCGGCAAACGCACGATAAAGCATCTCGAGAAACGCGCCCTATCTTATCTGGCAATGTCGTGCGAACACGATTTAATTGAATCTTATATCAATTCTTTCGAAAAAGAAATATTATCACGACAGGATGACCCTGTAAAAATCATTTCTCATCCATATCTGCAGAAATTTCGTGGTTTCGTTGAGAATGAGATCAAGAAAAAATACATACAAAAGGCGATTACTGAAAAACTCAACGAAACGGTCATTGAAGATCAATTTCAAAAAGACCTGCTTGCATATTCTAAGAAATTTTTGGGAAACATCACGCTGACGCTGGATGATCTCATTACTTTCACGAGCACCTTCATGGAACGCCGCGTGACAGATCCCATTGGTAAGGAAAGGTTCTCAAAAATACATGAAATCGTGAAAACATATTCGGGTGAGATAAAATTCCTATTGGATTACGTGGTTCGTCACTCCATATTAAATCCATTTTTGAAACATTCAAAACAGGTATTATCTGAGCCCGGATTCGAAGATCATTTCATTCAGCTATTAATTGAGTTCCTTGAAAGCCGCCTGATAATGCCACTACATTGGAAGGTTCTCGTTGAAGAGTGGCTAACGAAGTTCGAAATAAAGGCTGAAGGAAAAACATGGTCCATGCATGACCAAATCATGGAATTTCAGAAATACCTTCAGCAATTAAAACAAAATGAAATGCAACCCGAACGTTTTCTAAAACATCTCAACGATCATGTCTTTAAAAAATACCAAGAAGATCAAGCCGAAGTTGAAATTGCATTGATTCGGCTCTTTCGAGAGCTTTTCAGGCAGAGCATGGAAATTAGTCAAATGATACCCGAATTCCTCCTGAATAACTTCACTGATTTCGTGAAAAATAATCAAGTGAAGATTTCATCAAAAATACCAAAAGAGTTTTTATTTGAAAAAGAAATGGAATTTAAGGATTTTATAGAGAAATTAGAAATCCTAAGTTTTCCTCAATTGTCCTGTTATCCACGCTTGATCATATTGCAAAACAAGAAAATCCCTGAACTGCAATACAAGTTAAGCTTTGAATATTCTGGAGAACAAATGGAACGAACACGTATTACAGCTTCCTCAAATTATGAGTTAATTAAATCCAAAATCCGTTTCAAATACTAGCACGTAAGTGAAGGATTATGAGTAAGCGAAAGGCCCCCATAAAAATAGACGATGCTGAAGATGAGTTACCGGCTCTTAAGGATGAGAGTGTTTCAGACTCTGAAACTGCAGAGCAAGGTGATCAACAAGAGGAAGCAACACGTTCCCGAAAAAAACGTAGGGCAAGACGACTTGAGCTTAAAAAAGAAGAGTCAAAGTTCAAGCAATATTTATCACACGTGATTTTTACTACAATTCTCTTTTTCCTATTCACGAGTGGGTTCATTCTCGCTTCGGTTCTGATGGCATTCCAAGTCCTTCCCACGATAGCCATTATTATTGCGACAGTCGTAACGATCATTGGAACGGGTATTGGACTCGTTTTAGTGCATCAATATGTAAAACGATTCTTTTAATTTTTAAAATTAGATTTGTTTCTTTATCCCCCTGCCACGGGTGGGCAGATGACGATCGTGTCTCCTTCTTTTAATTCCGTATTTAAGCCGTTTAAGAATCTGATGTTCTTGCCATTTACCAAAACCAGCATGTGATCGTGGAAAAGTCCCGTTTCCGCATTCACGAATAAATTGTCCTCGAGGAGTGCATCTCCAAACTTCTGGACGATTTTACGTTCCAAGTCTTCTATCGTGTTGCTTTCAATTTCTAACTCTTCTCTTCCGACTCGATCACTGAGGATTAATAGTAACTTCACGTGAACAAGTGGACTCATGAATCAAGCTCCTTTTTTCTTTGCAGGGAAATCATAGCCACCCTTTTTCTTCTTTCCCTTGGCATCAACCGCTTCTTCAATGATCGGTTCTACAAGGTGCGTGTCTGTCTTATAGATGATTTGTTCAAGCTCACGAACCAATTCAGTCCACGTAGGAGGATGAACGAAATCCCAATTTTTTACCGTCTGTAATATGTCTCTGATTCGTTGTGGCGGTCCAATCCTGTCTTCAAGCTCTTGAGGATATGTAAACGTGGGCGGCTTTGGATATTCTCGAAAATTCAACTTGACTTCAAAAGTCGTGCTTTCAATCTTACCTGATTCTTTCAACCCAACTGAAGATGTCATGAAGAATTTTGGGCGCGTGAAGTCAAGCTTGAGATTTTTTTCTTGCTCAAGATCCCACATGTTTTTCCAAACTTCTTTCTTCTTACCAACGACAGGGAATTCACAACCAAATTCCTGAACTAAAAGTTGTGTTTGTTCTGTTATTAATGCGTCTCGTCTTGCTAATTCCTCAGATGCGGGTGTTATGTTAGTTCGTTGCTCCACGGTCTTGTCAATTGCTGACAATTCATCATAATCTGCTGAAGCTCGAATCATGAGTTCCAATTCGGTGGAGAATTCCTTCATTCCTTTGGGCAATTTATCCGACACGAATTCTTCTTCTGAACTAAAAATCGTCTGGAGCATTTCAGACGTTCGTCTCATGAAAGTATGAATGAGGAGCGGATCGGTGTGCGTGTCAGCTCCAAAAATAATGATGGCAAATCCGAAATTTCCAAAATAAAAACGGTATTCTTCTCCATTTTTTAAAATTTCAATGCTACCTTCCTTCTTCTTACGAAAATATGGGACATATGCTGCCATTACCTTGAGCATCTTTTCAAAATCAGGATAAATGTCCCAATAATCCTTATAGAAGAAGAATTTCAAGTTGGATTTTTTCACGATTGCCACGTTATGGATCATTAGATCGCCTCACTTATCATGTTTAATTAAACTCACTTATTTAAGAATATGTTTAATGAATCCTTGCAAGGTCTGATAAATCGTCCGTGAAGTCTGAATGGAAATAAAATAAAGAATTGGGAATTTAATCGATTAGTTCCTCGAATATGTATTTATAGTAGTAATACGTCGAGACCGAAGCTCCAATAAGACATAGAACCGAAATAATGCAGTAGATGCCAAAAGTCACTGGAAATATCGGGTTAATACTTACTGATGTTAAATTAACTATCATGAATATAAGAGGGAATGCGAGCAGGACGAGCGTCAGGATTCCCCACCTAAACGTCCATTTATCCTTATTTTTTCGGGCGAGAAATAGAATTAGAGCGTTTAAAGCAACTATTACAATAGTGGCGATAAGTAATACAAGCGAAATTATGTTTGCAGGAAAAATTAATGGATTAGACAAGAAAAATACCTCATTATCTGTTGTAAAACATGTTTTTTTGATCATTCTTTCTACAAGAACTATAAAATTGTTTTCTCAAATCGACAAAAAAGAATTAGAAAAAAAGAAAAATCGGGAAGAGTTGTAAGAAAAAATGGTAATTAACGGCGCATGCGGGGATTCTTATAAAGGGACAACTCGAATGCGTCTGGTCTAAACTTGTATTTTTTCTTTGTAATCGCCTTGTAAAGATCTTTCACGGAATCATTGACATCATCCAAGAATTTCGAAAGACACGCAAACAGGATTAATATTTGACGAAACGTCGGGTTGCCAGCCAAGTTTTTGTCCTTAAACTTGATTTCCCATTTGCCGCCAATGTCAATGACCTTTCCATCAACGTATGCTACTTGTTTTCCCGTAGCACAATCTTCAACTCGAAAATCCTCCCCAATGGCAAACATTTCCGACTCAATCTCAAAATACCTGAATTCCTTTGTCTTTTCATCGATTATGTAGAACATGTATCTTTGTCCGGCAAGAGTATGGTTTCTATAGATGTTGTATACAAACTTGTCGCCTGGTAGGACAACTTTAAAGACTGGAAGAGGTTTTCTGGTTCCAATTGATAATGACATTGAATCAATCAGAGAGCTTTCAAGAGTACCTGTCCAACGCCCGCCTTTCTTGTCGTCAAGTTTTGTAAACGTCTTTATGATTATACGTCGATTCATTTTTGCCTCTTTCTTATCCTTGAAGCGTGATCTTAGCTTCGATTCATCATCAACATCCCAAGTATCTTCATTAAAAGCAATTGTCCATTCTTTGCCTTTATCTTTTCCTTGGAATTCAACTTCCCCGCGTACTTCCATTCCCTTGGTATATTGCCTGCTTTGTGCTCTCCTTTGGTCTTCACGTCGAACACCGATTGTTGCCCCATGCATCTTTGTTGCCCAAAAATCCACGATGATTCTATCGTAAATGGTGCCTTTATCGTCAATTATTGATGGATCGAGTTCTTCTATGATATCATCTTCTGATATTTTATCTGACACGATTTTCATCCTCGAAATTGTTTAAGAATTCCTTTTCTTTTAATTCACATAATAAATCTTCAGTAATAAAACTCAATCTAAGAAAATTTAATATCTTCTCTTTACAGGATTTTATTTAAATTTTATTTAAAACGAAATGAGACCGGAAACATCAAGGTCGTGAAAAAATGCCAACATCCCCTAAAGAAAAATCGCAAAAATTCATCACTCCTGAAGACGTGACTCATATTAGCAAATTATGCCGTCTAAAGCTTACTGAAAAAGAAGTAGATCAGTTCACAACGCAGTTTAATGATATTCTGGCTTTTTTTAAAAAGTTAGATGATATTGATACATCAAATACGCCGCCAATGTTTCACGTGATGGATGTGGAAAATGTATTTCGAAAGGATGAGGTAAAACCTTCTCTTTCCGAAGAAGGCATCTTTAGAAATGTTTCAAAACGAGAAGGTCGATTCATCAAGGCTCCTAGAATGACATGAGGATTTGAAATGACGAAAATTCATGATATATCTGCGAGCGTTTGTCTCGAGAAAATGCGATCTCAGGAAATAGCGGTCGAAGAAGTGGTTCATTCCATTTTTTCTAAAATCGAGGAAATAGAAGACAAGATACGCGGCTACGTGCCGGGAAGCCTGTACAAGGATATTGCACTTAAGAAAGCCAAAGAACTCGATAAAAAAATCAAAAAAGACGGAAAATTGGGTTCCTTGTGTGGATTACCAATTGCCATAAAAGATTGCATAAACGTGACAGGTACAAGGACAACGTGTGGATCTCACATGCTGGAAAATTACACGTCTCCATACGATGCAACAGTCATCAGGAAATTAAAAGCCGCCGAAGCGATTATCATTGGCAAGACGAACATGGATGAATTTGCAATGGGAACGAGCACGGAGAATAGCTATTTCGGTCCAACGCGTAATCCGTGGGATCTTGAAAGAGTTCCTGGTGGATCGTCGGGTGGATCTGGTGCCGTGGTAGCTGCACGTGAAGCAATGTTCGCATTGGGAAGCGATACTGGCGGATCTGTCCGTTGTCCTGCGAGTTATTGCGGTATCGTGGGATTGAAGACAACATACGGTCTCGTGTCCCGCTACGGACTCGTGAGCTATGCTTGTAGCCTCGAACAAATCGCTCCATTAACTCGAACGGTAAAAGATTGCGCGCTCCTACTAAATGTCATTACAGGATACGATCCATTGGATAGCACGACCTTGAATCGAGCCGTGCCAAATTATCTCGATGCTCTTGAAACCGATCTTAAAGGCGTTAAGATTGGTCTTCCAAACCAATACTTTAGCGAAGGCATTGATAAGACCGTCAAAACACGTATTTTAAAAGCGGTTGAAAAACTCGAAGAACTGGGTGCCAAATTCGACACGTTTGATTTTGAACACGTTGATCATTCTCTTCCATGTTATTACATCATAGCAATGTCTGAAGCCAGTTCAAACTTGGCTCGTTATGATGGAATGAGATATGGGCTTCGTGTTGAAGATGATGGCGAATGGAATGAAATTTATTCAAAAAATCGCCAGATAGGGTTTGGTCCAGAGGTCCGAAGGAGAATAATGTTAGGGACATATGCATTATCTTCCGGTTATTATGACGCCTATTATTTAAAGGCACTTAAAGTTAGAACTCTTTTGAAAAACGATTTTCTCAGGGCATTCAAGGACTTTGATGTCATAATCGGTCCTACAATGCCGGACGTGGCTTTCAAATTTGGTGAATTGTCCGATCCGCTTTCGATGTATCTGATGGATATTTATACTGTTCCCATTAATCTGGTGGGTCTTCCTGCAATTTCCATTCCTTGCGGGTTCAAGAATGAGTTGCCCATCGGAATGCAAATAATTGGACGCTTTTTTGAAGAACAAACAATTCTAAACGTTGCACACGCTTATGAACAAAACACGCAATTTCACGAGATGAAACCACCAACATGAAGGAGATTGAAAAATGGCTACTACAAAATCCATGGACGATGTCATAATAGGATTGGAAATTCACGTCCAAGTAACTCCATTAAAAACAAAATTGTTTTGCGGTTGTGATGCTGATTATCGGGATTCTCCTCCAAATACTCATTTGTGTCCTGTATGCCTTGGTCTTCCTGGATCACTTCCCGTTCTAAACGAAAAAGCAGTCACTCATGGAATAATGACGGGTCTTGCACTAAATTGCGAAATTCCAGAAGTGTGTACATTCTATCGTAAAAATTACTACTACCCTGACATGCCCAAAAATTTTCAAATTAGCCAGTATGACAAGGCAGGTGGCGTGACCATTGCAAGTAGCGGATATTTAAACATTAAACTTAAAAATGAAGACAGACGGGTGGGAATAACTCGAATTCAAATTGAAGAAGATCCCGGAAAATTATCCTATCCCGGTACAATTGACAAATCCGCCTACACGTTAATAGATTATAATCGAGCAGGTATTTGCCTGCTAGAAATTGTAACTGACCCTGATTTGCATTCTCCTGAAGAAGCCCGATTATTTCTCCAAAAACTTCGGGCAATACTTGAGCATCTGGGCATCGAAGTAACAAAGGAAGGGGCAATGCGTTGTGATGCCAATATTTCTTTGCGAGGCGGAACACGAGTCGAAATCAAGAACATATCAGGTTTTAAAGAAGTCCAACGTGCATTGCAATTTGAGATTAAGCGGCAAAAGCAAATGAAAAAAATGAAACGCACTGAAACGAAAATGCAAACAAGACACTGGGATGATGAGCGCAGGATGACCATTCTTTTGCGGACGAAAGAAGAAGAACACGATTACCGTTACTTCCCCGAGCCAGATCTCGTTCGAGTGCGAGTTTCACCTGAGATGCTTGAAGAAATAAAACAAACAATGCCCGAATTACCTGAAGAACGAATGCAACGATTCATGAAAGATCACGGTTTATCTGAATATGATGCAGGCGTGTTGACTTCAAGCAAGGCAATGGCTGATTTTTTTGAGAATGCTGTCAAGCTCGGATCAACACCAAAAACAATTTGCAATTGGATGATTAATGACGTTCTTAAACACCTCAATCAAGAAAATATCGAGATCAACGAGTCAAAAATCACTCCGAAATTGATAATATCCCTCCTTGACCTGATTGAAAAGGGAACAATTTCCGGGAAAATTGCCAAAAAAATATTAGTGACAATGATCGACACGGGAAAGCAACCTGAAAAGATAGTCAAGGAATCCGGGTTATTGAGAATATCCGATAGAAGTGAAATCGTTAAATTCGTGGAAAAAGTATTTCAAGAACATCCGGGTCCCGTTCAAGATGCACTGACTAACGAAAAAACAATTCGATTCCTGGTAGGACAGGTCATGAAAATGACAAAAGGAAAGGCCGACCCCACGATCACCAACAAGATCATAAAAGAGAAACTCGATGAAATCAGGAATTCAAAAGATATTTGAACAAATGACTTTTATATAAACTTCAATGATCATCCTCGGAGCAACCAGAAATGAGTCTTAAAGAAGATTATGAAAAATCAAAAAAGGAACTCGAAATCAGAAAGCAGGAATATGAAAAAACAAGGAAAAAATTCAGTGAAATCGAAAAAAAATATAAATCTGTTGAAAAAGAATACAAAAA
>JALGVI010000058.1 GCA_029838215.1 Candidatus Helarchaeota archaeon
TTGTGTTTTCCTATAGAACTATTTCGGGCGGCTTGAATTTCTCGAATGCTATCCTTATGTTTTCTAATGAGGTCGCTGAGCAAAGTTACTACTGCAGATTCTCTTATGGCATGTGATTGTTTCTCCAAATTTGAAACGCGAAGATCCGCGCCTGTATAGAAATTCTCTCGCATTTGATCTATTTCTTTTCTATATGTGGTGATTCTTTCATCCAATGTTTCACTGAGTGTCTTTTCTAAATTCCCCGTTTCTGTTTCCAATCGCGTGATTTGCTCCTTGATTTTCTCCAAGAATCTTGCTTGTACTTCATCTAAAATGTCTTTAAACTGTTTCACAAGTGCATCAGTATTTCCCGACAAAGTCCCTTTGACTTGATAGAAATCAGATTCGATTTTTTCGATTTGGGCATTAAAAGCAGCCGCAATTTCCACGCTAAATACTTCTGCATTCTTTTGAAAGACCGTAATGTTATCTTCAAGCATTCCCTTAATGGATTCTCTTAAATCTTTGGATATATTCGAAAGTGCTTCTTTTAGCGTGTTCGAAGCATCTTCAAGCAAGTTGGTAAGATCACTCAGAGCATCATCAGATTCCTTTCCAACCTTATCGAAAAGTTCGTTCAAGATCTTGTCTAATTCTTGTTCGTATTCTTCGAATTTCTGTTTTTGATCGTCTATTATGCTCTTTAATTTCAATTCGTCTTTAAATGTCTTAAGCTCGGTGACTTTTTCTTTGATCTCTTGATCCTCAGGACTTAGTGCTTTAGCTCGGTCTGATACGTCTTTAATAAATGTTTCCGTTCTTTTGAGAATCTTTAATTATTCCTTTTAAGTCTTCTTTCTGGGCTTTATTGATTTGATTAATCTTCTCCTTGACTTTTTCCTTGACATTGTCAATGGACTGCGATATTTCAGTAATGGTCGACTCTGCTGAATTATTTATTTTAGTTTCAACGGTTAGTGAATCTGCCTTGATAGCGGATATCTTCTTGTCCAAATCTTGTCCTAAAATCTTTTCCAAATCCGTTACAGATTTCAAGGTGCCAAGCTGTGCATCTATTTTAGATTCAAATGTTTGGCGAATGTCTTCTAACATGCTTTTGAAGCGATTTATTAGATCTCCCGTTATCCCTTTTATACTATCCCCAAAGTGGCTGAAGGTATTTTCTTGATGCTCGATTTCTTTATTAAACACTTCAGCAGCACGTTCTCGCATGATGGCTGCCCTGGTCTTAAACCATTCAAAGTTAATTTCTTGGGATTTCTTGATCTCTTCCTTCAATTCGGAGTTTTTCTCTTTTACTCCCGCTATTTCTGTCTCAATTTGAGCTAGTATTTTCTTCGAGAGATCTTCATACCATGAATCATATTCCCCGAACGTGTTATTCTGGTGTTTATCTAATTCCTGAACTAGTTCATCATAATCTGAAAATGTTTCTTTTTGATGATTGTTAAGAATTTCAACTGTCTTCGACACGTACTCCATGTGACTCTTGTCAAGATGTTCGTTTAATTTTTGCAGGGATTTATCTGTTTCTTGTTTGGTTTGATCCAGAATTTTTCCTGTAAAGTCATCCAAGACTGAGCCAATGTTCTTTTCTAGCGTTTTTATGGAGTTTTGGTGGCCCGATGTCGCATCATCTTCGATTTTCTGTGTTCCTTCGGTGATCACGGTATATTTCAAGTCTAAAGCATTTGCTAACTCCTTCTCATAGGAATGAAGTGTATTTTCATGGGCTTCAATTTTTTGTTTATATACCGCCGAAGTTTCCTGCTTTCTATTCTCTATGCTCTCGTTCAACGTCGTTATGTGCTTGGTTATTACTTGGGAGGTTTTCTCTTTCGCCTTCAATGTTTCTTCGTTGAATTTTGCAATCTGATTATTTACAGCTTCTGCAACGCCTGTCTTCAACATTAAAACTTCTTTTTTTAACGCATCGATGTGATCTTTAATGTTCTTGTCAAATTCTTCCCGCAAATTCGCAATATTAACTTGGAACGTATCGAGATATGAAGTAAATGCTGACCACGGAACTGTTGGCATGTAACGCGGAATACCCCTAACTGGTTCAGGAATCTTATTCGCCAATCCTTTCTCTATGAACATTTGTAGTGTCTGTCTTGCTTCGTCTAATGACATTCCTGACATGGCAGATATCTTTGAATCGGTCACGTAACCTCTTGCATAAAGACCGACAAAGGCCTTTGCTTGTGCTTCGTTTAATCCCAAACCATCGACAATTAATTGTATCAAGTTAGGCTTGTCTGACAATTCTTCAATTCCCATATTATCCACTCACCTGAATCTTTTTTGCAAATTGATCCGTTAACTTTTCTCCAAAGGCAGGTTGGTCCGTATCCGAGAATTTGGCAACGGCATCGTCCAGCAATGACTTTGCCTTATT
This sequence comes from Candidatus Helarchaeota archaeon, assembly GCA_029838215.1. GTDB lineage: Archaea > Asgardarchaeota > Lokiarchaeia > Helarchaeales > RDOG01 > JALGVI01. The sequence goes on from JALGVI010000058.1 coordinate 2,405, forward strand.
CATGTCTCCTGCTTTCATGTATTCCTCGATCATTCGTGCCGTAAATTGCCAAGAGTAAAAATATTCTTTTTTATCAAAAAATAACTGCTTTGCCTTCTCAAGAACGGCAAGAGATTTTCCTGTTTCTCCAATGTCGATATATGTTCTTTCAGCTCGCGTGAAGTTGGCTCTCGCAAGAGCATAATCACCGGAGTCGATGCTTGAAAGGGCTTTACTTTCACTATTCTCCGCAATTTGGAGTTTTAACTCTTTAATCTTGTCGGCATTTTCTAACATTTCGTATGCTTCAACCGCCTTGATCAACATGTCTCGGGCATAATCTCCCTGTTCTTTTTCTTTAAAAACCTTGACGGCATCTTCTAAGATGGCGGCACTTTTCTCTAATTCATTAACCTTTACAAAGCTATCCGCCGCGATAGTGATGTACTTAAAAGCCTCTGCAAAATAATCATATGTTTGCAAGTAAAAGATCCCGACACGCTCATATCCTCGTGCGATCGTTTCAATTGGCGTTACAAGACCTGCGGTTATCGAATCTTTACGCAATTTTTCAAGCTCATTAAAAAGATTCGTGTCCACTATTCTTCCATTTTCAGCGTCGTGTTCTGCAATGGTCACGAGACTTCTTGCTTGAGCCGAGATTGCAATATCACCCATGCTATTTCGCAAGAACTCCCAAAATGCACTCGAAGAAAAATAATAATTCTCTCCTTCATTTTGGATCAAGTGCTTTTCGGCTAATTCATTCAAAGTGCTCAAAACGGTTTCACGCTCGATTCCCGTGGCTCTCACCAACATGTCCACATCCGCAAAATTTACAGGCTCCATTGCAAATGCTTGGAGGAGAGCACGCGTTTCATCAGATAATCCTTCTAATTCCTGTGCAAATCCTTCTTTAACCTGAGCTTCTACTTCATTCCACTCGGTCAAGCCTATTTCTCGCTTCCCGGTTTTTTCGCACAACATGTTCGTGTTATACAATATCAATTCGGGAATACCCTGTGAACTTTCGAAGATTTTTTTTCTGACTTCTTCCGAAATGTTGACCGCCGCTTGGATTTCTCTTTTATTTAGCATCTCATTTGCGACTGCTGCCGTAATCTTGGGTATTCCTAATGTTTCAAAATTGGAGAGAGAAAATTTGATTTTTGGTGCATACCTGTCATCTCCTACCAATACAAAATAGATGGGCAGAGGATCGGGTATCTTCGGTGTTGTTTCTTCAAAAGCTTGAGTAATTTTATTGAAAATATCAAAAGCAACTTCATTTGCTAAAAATATAAATCGCTCAACTCTGTCTACAAAAATAACTATTCCCTTTTTCCCTTGTTTTTGTAATAATTTTCTCATTTTTATGATTTTTTTATTAAATTTCAAGATGAAATTTTTTGTGTATGTTTCTTCATCTTGGATTTCGTAACTTCTTTTTATTAAAGGACAGTTCTTCCCCAATTTAGGAGGCTTCCCAGTCGATTTTTTTGGTTTAAAAATATTTAATACATCAGGTATGAGCAAATCAAAGAAGGCTTCAGAATTTATCAGTGGTACATCGTAACTCAAGGTCATATAACCTATGGTAACTGCAGATTTCATGCATTGTTCCACGAGACTGGTTTTTCCAATTCCTGGGCGTCCGTGAATGAAAATGCTCTTTTTTTTCGTCTCAAGGATGTCTTTAAACAATTGCAATTCTCTTTGCCGATCGACGAAAAAACTTCCAGCTGGTTTATAATAATTAAATGCATCAATCATGAGTTCATCTCCTTCTATTCATCCATTATTTCTATTTCTTTGAATTTTCGCCCCAATACGCTCAAAACACGCATTGTTTCAATGTCGATAATTTTTCGCAATATTTGTCTTGTAAAAATTTAACGTTAATTATTTATAAAAAACACTCTTCTAATTTATCCTTATCAGAGATCAAACAAAGCTTATTCTCATGCATGCCGTCCTTCATAAAGGAGGATCATGGAAAGAATTTATTATGATAGATTACAATTAAGGTAGAGGCTTGTCAAACCACAAAAGTTTCTGCCAAAAAAAACGCAAACACCTTAAATTAAGGCAAAACTTGAAAGAAATCATCGCCTTCGTTTTGAGAATAGAGCTTTTAATTCTGAATTTATTGCTGACCTAGCACTCATCCCTGACATTGGTCGAGGCTTGGGTGCAGGTGGTTTCGGTGCTGGTGGCGGTGCCACAGGTGCTCGGGGTGCTCCTTGTCCCTGTACCGCGGGTGCCTGAGGGGCAGGACTCAAAGGCTTCATTGGAGCTCCTCCTCCCCCTACCGGAGCTGGAGCTGCAACTACTCCTGAAGCAACACGCTGCTTAAGCGTGCTCACTTCTCCTGTTAAAGAGGCAAGGCTGTTTGTCACTGAAGTAATGCTATTCATGCAATCCGTAAGACTGCCTTCTATTGCCGAGATCCTATTACCAAGGTCATCTATAGCACTCACTACTATGCTCATCACTCGCGTTAGAATTTCTGATATTTCGTCCAAACGCTTTTCGATGGGCTCACCGCGAATACTATCCATAAAATCGCCAAACTCCATATAACCAGCTCCTATTCGTTTAAAAATTTATCATTAATCTTATAATTTGTTCGTTATATCTTATAAAAATATAAATCTATAAATCTTATTTGGATAATTATTTTTGCATCTCAATAATTTTTTCCAATTCTTTAATCCTTTGATCTTTTGTCTTCAATTTTTGTTGCCAAGTCGCTTCAAGTTTCTTGAATCGTTCTTCGTTTTCTTGCATTTCTTCATATTTTTTCTTCCAAGGCTTTAATTCTTCGATGTCTTGAAGCAATTTTTCAATTTCTTGTTGTTTTTCGGTAATGGTCTTTTCCTTTTCTTCAATTTCTTTTTTCAGGTCATCACACTTGGTGTTCAACTCTTTAATTTGCGCGTCCAATTCCTCAATTCGTTTTTCCTTTTTTTCACACATTAACTTGTAGTTGACATCCGGTTCCAGTTGGTATTTTGCTTCTAGCTCCTTAATTGCTTCTAATTTCTCGCGCATGACCTTTTTAACATTTCGCACGTGTTTTTCTCTTTCTTCTTGCAATTGTTTTTTTAATTCTTCTATTTCTTCTTGGAGTTCCTGTCTTTCTTCCGCGGATACAGATCCAGATTCTTCAATCTGTCCTCCAGAACCTTCCAATCGAACTTGCAGGTCGATAATCCTTTTCTGAAGTTCTAAAATATTCGCTTGCTGGATCAATATGCGTTCATCTTTGTTCTCGTCTTCCACTGTTGCCACCGAAAAATTTCGAGAGATATTATTTTTTTCCTGACCAGCTCTAATTAAAGTATTGCCTAATCTAAATAAGAAATCGGTGCAAGACATGGTGAATAACTCAACTGAGTTCCGTGAATTAGTTATTGAAAAGCATGACGTCACTCGCATTCATAAAAAAGAGTACTCAAGATCTAAAGCGGACATTGCAAAGGAAAAAACCAGCAGGCTGATGATAAATGATGAAATAGTCATTAAACAGACATACACGCCAAAAAACATCAAGGAAATGGTCATTGGCTTCCTTATAAGTGAGGGTTTTATTCAAAAATCCACGGAACTCAAATCTCTTGAAATTCATGAAGATCAAATATCCATTCAAGTCGAAAAATCTACGTCTAATCTTAAAAAAACTCAAGAAATGAGACTTCGGCCCGATCCGCAACCGATACAGGTTCATTCGGACTTGATGATTGATGTAGCGACGATATTCAAGGCACAAGATTATCTAAATGACAATTGCAAGTTATGGAAACTAACAGGGGGAACTCATGCTGCTTGTATTGTAAACGAAATGGGCAAAATCATCGCGCTAAATGAAGACATCGGAAGGCATAATGCATTCGATAAAGCCATTGGACATATCTACTTGAATGATATGGATCCTTCCAAATTATTTATTGTTTCAACGTCCCGTCAATCTGCGAGCATGGTCCTGAAGGTCATTCGTGCAAGAATTCCCATCATCATCTCGAATGCTGCTCCACTGAGTCATGGCTTGTATCTGGCAGCAAAATATAACGTGACTCTAGTTGGGTTTGCTCGATATCCATCTCTAACAATTTACACGCATCCCGAAAGAATACTATAAATAAATAAAAGCCGATTTTTTTTTATCCGGTGAAGAAACGTGTCGAAGTCAAATCCATTGTTGGGAACAGAGGTCAAGGTAAACCAATTTCGAAATGCGATCTATGAATTAGTGAAATTATTGCGAACCGAAAAACAAATGGACGATTCTCAGCTCATAAACGAACTAAAAGGCATGGGATATTCCATATTTGAAACCTATCAACATTTTTGGAAGCCAAGTGGGGCTGAACCACTCGAAATCATTCAAGAAATTCATGCATTCATCTTTAGGAAAAAAGCAAAGCCTGAATACATCGAGCCCGAGCACTCCCCTTCTAAAAGCGGCATTAGAGTCATTGATCGCAAGTGCTGTTTTTGCAAGTACGAACGACCCGATGTAGGACGAATAGCGGGCTGTAACATTACAAACGCAATTGTCGAGAAATATTTTGAATTATTGCACGAAAAAGATCCAAGCATTCCATTAGTCGATGGTAGGGTCGTGAGTAGCAAGACCTTTGGTGATAAACATTGCATCCATATTTACGACATTATGGAGGAGCCATGAATGGTTGGAAAAGTCGCCACGAAATTGATATCTTCATTCAGTCGAAACATCGAAACCGTATTTTTCATGTTGCTTTACAGGGAAATCACCGAACGGGTCTTGAACTATTTTCCTGATAAACAAGAAGAATTTTTAAAACAATTTGGGAGAGAAGGCGCGCGACGAAGCTGTGACAGGCACAAAACCGTCCTAAAATTTGCTCCCGAGGTCACCGATCCTGAAAAAGTCAAGGAAATGGTTGAGTTTCTTTGGCTCGTTGCCTTCGGAAGATCCCCCACTCTCGACTATTCCATCGAGAACGAGCAGGATTATTTCATTGTAACGCTGTGGATTGATGAATGTCCTGTCTGTTCAGGCTTGCCAAGAGAAGATTTAAAAGCCAAATCTTTGGACATTTTTAAGAACAAATCGGATGGATATGCTTGCATCCTAACGGGATTGATCGAAGGTGCAGCCAAATTCTTGCTCGATCTTCAAGGACGTTCCGAACAAATTAAAATTACAGAATCCAAATGCATGCTGGACGGACACGAAAAAATGGAAATTAAAGTAAAATTTGGCAAAAACATTGATAAATAACGTGCGATATCATATTTTAAGGACCGAGGTTTGATAAGATGTCCGACAAAAAAGACCCAACCAATGACGACGTGGAAGAACTTGTCTACCAAATCTCCGAAAGACTGGTCGACGATCAAGTTGCCGATCTTTCTGAAGATATTAAGGGAGAAATCGAAGAACTCCTCATCTTGAGTTTTCACCCCGATACAGACATTCATGCTCTGGATCAAACATTACGAGAACGCGTCGAAAGAATTCGAGAAGTCATTACTGATTTTAAAGAAGACATTAAAAAATCAATAAAAAATGAAATATTGGACGATCTCCGAAAGAATAAATCCAAAAAAGGACCTGCAAGACAACGAAAACGCGTTATTCTGGGTCCTGTTGAAAAACCAATGAGAAAAAAACCAAAGAAAAAGAAAAAACCTTCCCAAGAATGAATGCTTCAATGCCAATCTCAGCATCCATTCAAAAAAAGCATCTAGCAAAAAATCATCGAACTTACTTGCAAACCACTTCATTATAATAAAAAGAATTCAACTTCTATTATGCAAAATTCAACTCAAATCGATCTTCGTTTTTACTTCAAGATCTTTTACATGAAAAGTTTCTGAGTGGCTACCACAAAATTCTTAATTCTGCCATTCTTTGAGTGTTTTGAGTCGTTTACACGTTAGTTTAAAGGATTTAAGAACTTGACAAACCAAGGATCCAATTTATATTCTTAAACTACGTAATAACATTAAGGATTTAGGTTCACCCATTGAGGAATTCTTTAAGGACTTTGCCATATTCATCCCTCAAATAAATATCCTTTTTCTTCAATGACACCTAAATCCATTTTTTTTTGCAAGATTTTTTTCTAGATCAACACAAACATGTAATGATTTGATTAATTTTTCACGACTTCAAAATTTTAATTTTTTTTCATCGCAATTCACAACTTATTAGTTAAAAAACAAGTCTAATTGAGAAATCCATGATTCGCATGAAGAATTCCTCCGAATCTCAATTCAGTTTAATTTGGTGGATTTTTCTGAGATTGATGAAAAGATGAGCGTTTTTTTTAACTTCTTCCAAAATATGCATCATATATGAAGAATCATTTTTCGCATCAATGGTTTTTTCATATTTCTTGCCTGAAAACTCAACTTTTTAGGATAAATAAAATTTAAATTAATAAAAGTGAAAAAGTTTTCATTAAATTGACATGAGGCAAAAAATAATGGAACTATTCGAAGCATTTCCTGATGGCGAGCTGCAATTCGTCATTCAAGCGTGTTTACTTAAGGACATCATCAATGAAGAAAATCTAGATAAAGTTTTTCTCATTCTAAATCATGCTGGACGAGAAGCATGGATTTGGATTGGACCGAAAGCCCAAGTGCAAAAAAAGTTCGCATGTGCAAGAGCCGCTCGCAGAATAATTAGCGATCGTCGTCTATCCTATCGAATTAGAACTGCTGATGGATACGGAGACGAGCCGAAAGAATTCAAATCTCTTTTAGATTGTTCACTTCGGACCGCAATGAGAAAGGAGGGACCTCCATTAGAAATTCTCAAGCTTCAACGGTACCTCTTGAGAACTCCAGTTCCCGAAGGCATGAGGAGAGAAGCATGTATCATCGGGAATAAAATGTACGTTACCGTTACTAAACAAGCAATGGGACAGGTTAGTACGGTATATGGTGAAAATGACTTCATTCCTGACGGAGTCGTAGACTTGCCGGAAAATTACCGTATCAGAATCTTCAGCAGTCACGGAACCATTCAAGCCGTCGAATTCTTAGTTCCAATAAAAAAAGAGAAAAATAGATCCACTAACCAAAAAGAATCAGCTTCTTCTAAAAAGGACAAAAACACGAAAAAGGACAATTAAAACTCAGGAAACACGACTAAAAAACGTGAGAAAAAAACTTGGCCAAAGCCAGTATGAGTACCTCATTATTAATATATGCGAAAAAGAAATAGAAAGTTTTTACTTGTAATTACTCCTCTATAAGTCCAAGTTTTCTTAGCTTCTCAACAACGACTACAACATCGTCTTCTTGAATGCCCATTAGTTCTGCAATGTCATCATACGTGCGCTTTCCATCACAATTCTTTGCAAGTTCATATTCATCTTGCGTTAAAGTCCCCATCTTCACGATCATTTTAGGTAATTTCTTCTTTAGCTTTGGTCTCGGGACTTCAACCTCGGCAACCTTACCATTCTGGAGAATTTCGTCAATGATAGGGATGAAATCGTCAAACATCTTGATGTTCCCTGACCAATTCGTCAGATCGAACTTTTTAAGGAACTCCTCAAGTGCCTCACCCATTGCCTTCATCGCAATGTTCTTGTCATCTGATTTGTCTGCCGCAGCACTGATCATCAATCCTTCACGAAAAACCAAAACTACATTATATGCGTGCATGTCAAGAACTTTAATGACACCTTCTCCCTTGGTAACTTCTGCTGCAAAATCCTTTAATGCCGTGAGAAACCCGCTAATTAAATCTTCATTGAAATCTATACTGCCATATTTTCTTGCCATTAGACAAACTCCACTTTGGGACATGATGACATAAGCATTATGAATCATGAATCAAACCTTCCTTTTACAAATTCAATCATAATTGAAGTTTCAAGCTTCAATTTTAAAAGAATATCTTTCAACACTTAAAAAGAATTTCCAAATTTTACTTTATAAATTAAATTTCTTAAAGTAAGCGATATTTTTTTGGAGCTCGACTTGAAGGTGACGGGCTACGGTATTGCATTTGGTTCGCAAGAGAAAAACAATGGGACAGTTAAGAATTTCATCGGAAAGTGTTTCGTAGTACCCCATGCCTTTTGCCAATATCAAGTCGGAGTTATTGAAGTACTTGGCAAAACCCGGCGAAATTTCATCGAGAATCACGCCCACATGGTCGGATTCGGTCGTGATTATTTCCAATCGAGGATGTTTTTTCGTCATCTCAAGTAAACCTGCGGTTTCGGCATCTTCCAGCGTGGCGTCATTTAATGCAGGGCTTCCTTTTACAGCAACGGTAACACGTGCTCCGAGTGCTAAAAGTTCTTGAATGAGGAATTTATCGAAAACAATTTCACCAGCATTATCCGTGAGATAGAGGATTTTTTGTTCCGGCTTGATATATGCATGAATTTTGGGAATATCATCGATGACAAGGTCTTCGCTTGCTTTTTGAATGCCATTCTTCAATTTTTCTTCGAGATTCTCCACGGTGACCTGATGATCTGCGATGTTAAATTCCATGTTATTTCCGACAATGCTCATGAGAACGGCGTGTCGAAATCGATCCAACCCGGGAGGGAATTTATCAATTTCTTTCTGAATGAGTGGCTCGAATTTTAAGGCGATTCGGTTTGAAGCGATCTTTTCATTCAAGTAAGGATCAGGATTTCCCGAGATCTCTGCAATGATGCGATCGCGATACGTGCCTAAAACGGCAGGTATTTGATCGGATGTGAACTTTTCCTCGAATAATTTGGATAATTGTCTTGCAATTTCGAATTGTAGGTCCTCGTCAGTAGTAGCAAGTTTGGCTTGTTTAAGACCACGGCTAAACAAACACTCGGCACATCGCAGGCTGACTTTCATGATGAAAAAAGACTTAATTTTTAGAAAAAAAAAGTTATGCCTTCAAGGCGGCTTCGGCCATTCGCGTCAATACTGATTTCGGATCTTCAGCTTTAGTAAATGCGGAAGCGAGAAGCACGCCCTTTGCACCGAGGTTTAAGGCAGCAGTAACGTCTTCAGCCTTGGATACACCAGCACCACATAGTGGGATTACATCCGGTCCATTTTTCATAATGAGTTCGACGCTTTTTTCGACTTTTTGAGGTTCTGCCTTAGAGATTGAAATACCAGTTCCAATAAGTTCAGGCAATTCGAATGCAACATACGTAGGATTTAGAGTGGCAACAGCTCCAGATATTTGAGGATTAGCTGCACACACGCAAGTTTCGAGTTTTAATTCGTTCATTCGTCTGACCACTGCCATCACGTAGAGTAATTTAATTTTCTTTTCGGCATGGTTGATTAGGGTTCCTTTTGCTCCCGCTTGGACAAGAGCCTCAGGAAGAATATGTCCTGTATGTGATCCTGGCGTGATGGCATCAACGTGTTGAGCAAAGACTGGTATGTCACACTCTCGTGCAATACGGCGGAGATCGATTGCCTGCACGGCGACGGTAATGTTAACATCATATTGTTTTGAAACTTCTTCGCATATTTTTGCAAGGGCAAGGGCTTTATCACCTGTGGCTTGAATATAAGTCTTGAAATTAATCAAGATAATGGGAAGTTTTGGCACCATTTTAATCACTCCATTTTTTATCATTTAATGAATTTCACGGTATCGATGGAATTAAAAGCTTTGAAGAACTTAAGAGCTTCCGAATAAGCAATTGCCTTCAATGCCTCTCTCGTACGGGCATCCACGTCATAGATTTCATCGAAGAATTGTTTGATTGCATATTTCGAGTTTTTTCCGAATATAATGCCTTCGGGGCGGGTATCTCCCTCATCATAACCCCGTGAAATTGTCCACTCCTTTATTTTATCAAATAGATCCGGTTCAAAAACTTTTAGGACGTCCCAAGCAATATTTTGCCAATAAGTTCCGACATTGCCTTTTCCAATCAATCCCTTTGGAAAATGTTTCGCTATCAGTTCAATCGGTGTTCCGGTAATGCCGTGTTGGGCAATTTTAACGCCATTTTCTGCCAAAGACCGCGCGATTTCAATTGTTCGAGGGATGTCGATGGATAATTGCTCGACGAGCTTACCTGAATCATCAAATATATTTCCGTGAGTAGATCCATTCGCAATTGCAAGAAAATTTGGATGAATATCTTTCTTTTTTAATTCATTTATGTAAGTAGTCGCTTCTTCCACGGTTGTTATGACTAAACCCGAATCATCTCTTTTTCCGATTTCTCCAACTTCCACTTCTAAGCCGAACTCTTTGCCCGACATGTTGTCTTTGATGAAATACGCGAGTTCTGTCGTGACTTCGATGTTTTGCTGTAATTGTTCTTTTTCTGTCAAACCATTCACGTTAAACAAAAAGGAGGCATCAATGGCAAAACTCGTGTACCCCGCGTTTATTTGCGCTTTTATTAAATCCTTGACAACGGGGACATCTTTTTCAGGATTCTTGATCGTGAGATGATCACCATGAACGATGAAATATGGCCAGTCATTTCTTTCTGCCGCTTCATGTATGGCTTTGGAATACGTGGCAGGTGTCTGTCCGGTATATCCACCCGATAAATTACATTCAGATTTTGCAAGTTCGAAAATGACAACGGTATTAAATTTTTTTGCGGCTTCAAAAATACCATCTACTATGCCGTTAGTAATCCTGGTATTTGCTGCCAGAATGATGGATTTTGCATCTTTTAATTTTTTATATATTGTTGAACCGGGTAACGATTCAAATTTGTAACCCATGAAAAATCACCTAAATTATTTGTTCAAATCAGATTTGAATTTAAATAGATAAAAATGAAATCGTGTTGATAATCGGAAAATTTCCTGCTATTAGCCTGTTAGTGTCCAGTTCCAGAATTTAGACGCATTTTTGAACCGCCATGGTTGTACATATCGGATTTTTTGTGTTGCAACAGATAAATCCTTGATCACAAACTTTGATCCATCCATGACAACCATTTTTCCAAAGTTTTGCTCATGCATCAAATCGATCAATCTGATTCCATAATTAATGGACATGTATGAATCAAAAGCACTCGTTCTTGAGCTCCGACAAATATATCCCGTTTGAATGGACCGTGTTCGTGTTTCCAGCTTTTCAGCAATATAGTCAGCAATGATTTTTCCAATGCCTAACTTGTCAAGTCGCACGTGCCCAAATTCGTCTTTGGGAATTTCCTTGGATGTTTCTTCGACCTTTTTTTCCAGAATTTCATCCACGTATCCTTCAGCAACGCATATGACGGCATAATGCTTACCACGTTCGAAACGATGCTTGATTATATCTACAACCGAGTCAACGTTAAAGTTTATGTGGCGATATTCTTCTAACTCGGGATATAGATCAGGATCTTCGACTTTAGCACGGTACAATTCTGGTATTAGAATTGCATGAGCACCGCCAGCCATTCCTGATTCGAGCGCAATCCATCCGGCCCTTCTTCCCATGGTCTCCACGATCAGGATTCCACTCGTGGCTTTGGCATCAAAGATCAAGTTGCGAATGATGTTAGTCACGGTGTTGATGGCAGTATCAAAGCCAAAGCAATAATCCGTTCCCAATACGTCATTATCGATCGTCTTAGGAGCTCCAACCGTTGGAATCCCATTTTCATACAATTTATATGCTACTCCAAGAGTGTCATCGCCTCCGAGACAAGCAACGGCTTTTAAATTTAATTGTTTGATGACTTCCTTGCACTTCTCAAAAGCTCCGGGGATCTTTGAGAGATTTGTTCGAGAATTTCTGAGAATACTTCCGGATTCATATGCAATATTGCTAACGCCAATTATATTTATACCATTAATTGATGAAATGTGAGTTCTATTCGGATTGAGTGCCTCGGGAACTAATATTGAAAAATCACCATCCATTAAACCCTTATATCCATCATGGAACCCAACCACTCCAATATTTCGCTCATATGCCGCATAAGTAAAACCCTGAATGGTAGCATTTAAACCCGGTGCAGGTCCTCCACCAGTTAAAATTCCTACATAGCCACTCAAATCAAAATTTTGTATTTTCTTTGGTAAATCTTTTATCATCACTGATCTTCTCCATCTTTTTGATACAAATTGCTACTTGACATGAATTTAGTAGAAAATTTTCGACAAGAAAAGATCGGATCTCCGTCTTTATATCTTTTTAAGTCAAATTTTTGGAGAAATAGATCTTTAAAATCAGAATTGGTAACAAATAAATAAGATAGTTGTACGTGGATTATTTTTGAACGCGACCTGCCCCTCTATATGAGATCTGGATGCGATTAGAATTCAAGGACTTGGTTTCTACACCTTCCGTGAAGATCTTGTAGTCCACTTGAAATACTTTTGACACGGAGTTAACGATTGACTTGATCGCATTGGAGAAAATAATGTTTAAAGCCTGAGCAGGATCCATCATTAAACCATTCATTTGAAGGGATTCTGTCAAAATTTTCATCTCTTCTTCTCCAAAAGTATAGGAAAAATTAAGAATTATGTCAACTGGAGAAGGACCAATGGGAAATTCGATTTTTAAATTCGAAGCATCAAAGGGAAAAACATTCGTTAACCAGAATTTAAATAAATTTGGACCCTCTTTTCGAAAAAAACCCAAATAATTGCCCAAATTACTCTTATTTTCCAACCATTTACTCCAAGCAGTTGATAATTCCTTTTCGAATGCAAAGGCGCTATCAAGGTTCATTCGGATTTCATCTTCAAATGCTTGCGTAATGCGAGAAGATTCAAGACGATGAAACATGATTAAACGGTCTATCATAACGGCAAATCGGTGCGACATGAACAACTCGTCCTATCAGTTAATGGTAAGAGATGGTCGATTCAATCTTAAATTTCTTTTTAATTTTTATCGAATCCAATTTAAGTATTTTTTCCTTGAGTCTTTCTAATCATGTTTAGATGTTAATGAAAAAATATAAATAAAAAACGGAAAGATATAGAAATATGCCGAAGATCAATCGATTTTAGAACCGCAATACGTGCAGAACTTCCAAGCTCCTGCTATCTTTTGATGACAATTTGGGCATATCCTTTCTTCATTTGTAGCGACTGTGGGTGCTTCTTCTTTTGGAATGACTTCTAAAACAATTTCTTCGGCTTCTTCACCCTTGGAACTAATTCCTGCATCCGATACGAGAAATGGAATGAAAGAAGGCTTATATTCTTCTTCTTCATCGTCCTTTCGCTTCAAAAAAGTCATCCAAGTCGGCACGTCATCATCCACTATTATGGGTTTTGGTTGTTCAATAGGGCCTGCTATGAAAGGTACAAATTCGGAATCTTGTCCATCTTGAGCCTCGATTTTCTCACTAGACTCTACTGCTGAAATCTGCTCGAAAAGATTTGGTTGAGAAGGTGGTGTTTCGAGCTCGAATGCTGGAGCAGCGGGTTGTTCTGCAGTGAATGGAACAGGTCCTGAAGGTGCTTCGGGCATTTCTGGTGCAGGAGGGAATTGAAGCTCCGATGCTTTCAAAGATGGAGACGGTGCAGGTTCTGGTGTAACTGGTTCGATCTTGATTGGTTCGAGTGGTGCCGGTGTAGGTGCTGATCCTGCACTTGATGGGAGAGTTGGATGTTCGGGAAAAGAAGGAGGCGCTGAAGGAGGAGATGTTGCCGGTGCAGTCGATGGTTCCAGTTCATCACCCGGACCACGTAATATTTCAAGAGCCTCATCAAGCGTTGGCGTGGGTGAACTTGAAGGAACCTCCATTGGTTGAGGAGGAGGCGTCCGAACTGCAGGGGGTGGTGCAGGTGGAGGCGCACTTGGGGGTAATGAAGACCCCAGTGATGAAATTTGTGGTGGTATTGGTTTTGCTTGTACTGGAGGGGGTGCTGTAAAAGAAGGTATTTTTGGAGGACTTGGTGGCGCAGACATCGAAGGTGTTGGCAAAGAAGGTGAAGGTGATGAAGGTGCGGCAACGGGTGGAGGTGTAAGAGATGGCACAGTAGGTGGAGCACTCGTTTCAGCCTGAGCCTGAACCTTGATACCTATCTTCTTTTCCAAAAGTACCTCTGCTAATTTAGTAAATAGATCGTGTATGTTTTTGCCATTCTTTGCCGAAGCCTCATAAAAATAGATGCCCATTTGTTCGGCCAAGGCCTGTGCCTCGGAAGTAGCAACTGCACGATCTGGAAGGTCGGCTTTATTTCCCACGAGAATCAGAGGAATTCCTCCACAGTTTTCCGCAACCTCACTAAACCACTTTGGAAGGTTATCATAGGATTCACGATTAGTCAAATCAAAAATGGCAAGTGCCGCCATTGCACCCTTATAATAAAGCGGGCGAATGTACGAAAACCGTTCTTGTCCTCCGGTATCCCAAACTTGCATCTTGATTTTATAACCGCCGACTTCTACCAGTTTAATGGCAAAATCGACACCTATGGTCATTTTGTAGTGGTCCTCAAAACGACCTTCCGCAAATCGAATGGTTATTGCAGTCTTTCCTACAGCACCATCGCCCACGACGATGATCTTAAACAAATAATCGTATTCAGACATTAGGCATCTAAATCCTTACAAAGTTATTGACCCATATAAACATGATAAAATAGAAAGGTAAGAATTTTTTCGTTTCTAACTGAAGCTTGCTCATCATGTTATAAATTTTTGAAAGACAAAATTAATTTTCGGCTATTATAAATTTAAATATATTTCCAGATGAAATCAAATATTTCCTTTAATGAACCTCGAAGAAAACCAAACGAATATGAAGGATTTAATGACTCAAACGAGTTAATGGAACCTTAATGACAAGATTTAAACTATAATGAAAGAATTTCAGACCTACAGTAATCACTCATTGATGAAAAAAGCATTAAAATGCCCCTAAAATAACGGAGTATTCCTGAGAACGAAATCTTCGAATTGACTCAAAAGCCTGCACTTCACTGACGAACTCAATGCATTTAGATGAAAAAATATTCAAATCCTAACATGAGAATTTTTGAACTAATTCAAAAAGAAGGAAAAAGATAAAACTCACTCATGCTAAAAATTAAATAGGTTTTCGAATTTGAAATTAATACTAACGAAACAACAATTTGACATAAAAGATCATGATAAAACTTGAGTTGAAAAAAAATGGGCACGTACAAACTGAAATGCTTGCTCTTGGGCGATGCGGCTGTTGGAAAGACGAGCTTGATAAAGAAGTTCATAAAGGGATCCTTTGCACGCGATTATAAAATGACAATAGGCTGTGACATCTTTACGAAGGATATCACGATTGGAGAAGGACAGGATCTCATCACGTTATCCATCTGGGACATTGCAGGACAAGAAAGGTTCAAGTTTTTTAGATCTAGTTTCTATCGTGGAGCTGCTGGTGCTCTGGTTGTCTTTGATCTAACCCGATATCCAACTTTTAATCCAAATGTTGTGAATTGGATTCGGGAAGCATGGAGTCACACTGGACGCATTCCAATCTGCTTAATAGGGAATAAAGCCGACCTGGTAAACATGCGAAGCGTGCGTGGGAACGATGCTCAGAAGTTCTCGGATACTGTACCGTGTCCATACATTGAAACTTCGGCAAAAGAAGGACAGAACGTCGATGAAGCATTCAGTGCTCTTGCAGAAGTAATGCTTCAGACAATGAAGCAGAAAGGTGTTTAATTTTTACTTCTTCTTCTAATCTTCGATGAGTAACGAAAGAATCAGTTCTTTTGATAAATATTTAATGCTTTTTATAACGATATTTTGAACCGACAAATTTTTTAAGATATCTTCATCTATTCCTGCGTTGGAGAGAACTGCAATAAATGGAATATTCGCATTCTGGGCGGTTCTTGCATCAATCGCATGATCCCCAATTAAAACTGCATTTTTCACCTTTAATTTTTTCATCAAGTAATGGATTGGTTCGGGATCCGGTTTATTTCCATGTCCCTTCCCAACGCCTAAAATCATATCGAAGAAATGGTCAATTCCCAAATGATTTGATATTATTGTAGCGGTTTTTGTTCGGCGATTCGTGAGTATCGTCATTTTAAATCCATTTTCTTTTAGTTCGCTTAATTTTTCTTTTACTCCCGTGAAAAGCTTGATTCTTTGAACTGAATTTTTATCGAAGTATGACCGGTATGTCTTGATGCATGAATCCAGCACGTTTTCATCAGATGTGACTTTTCTGAACATATTTCTTAGCGGAATTCCGATCATTTCGAATATTTCTTCTTTGGACAAAACTGGCAAGTGGCAATCACGTAGAACCTGCTGAAAAGTCACCATTATGGCGTTTTTGCTATCGATTAATGTCAGATCCATATCAAAAATTAATAAAATATCTTCCATCACGGCTCATAGGATGCTTTTTCTTTTTTATTTTACTACTTGGAGAAAATAATTCTTTATAACGTGATTTAAAAAGAGATGGAATGTTTTTGTTCGAGTTTTCTGGGTTAAACATTTTCTGGGTTAAACAGATGGTATAAACTTGGACATTAATGGACATGCCGGGAGACACGTCCTCGTCCAAGGGAGTTCCGTCCCATCTGAAGACGGAAACGCGCACCTTGGGGGTGCGCCATGATGATGATTTTATTTATATTAATGTTTTTCGTCAGGTGGAAGCACCAATGGCGGCGGCGAATTCGTCCCATGCGTCCTGCCCGC
This sequence comes from Candidatus Helarchaeota archaeon, assembly GCA_029838215.1. Lineage (GTDB taxonomy): Archaea > Asgardarchaeota > Lokiarchaeia > Helarchaeales > RDOG01 > JALGVI01. The sequence goes on from JALGVI010000058.1 coordinate 18,984, forward strand.
GCCTTGCGATGTTCCTTGCGGCGTTC
>JALGVI010000006.1 GCA_029838215.1 Candidatus Helarchaeota archaeon
ATCATCCCAGTTCTTTTACCAGTCACCCGAGCTTTTTAGGACTTTTCATCTTGCTTTTTATTCTTGAGATAATTAGTTTTGGATGCGGTCTGCTGCTCATCATTAAAATTCCATCTCCAAAACAAAGCAAAAAGGAAGAAAAGATAAAAGATAAAAAATCGAGCTCTTGGAAGGACGATTTCAGGCTTGTTGGATTAAATCTCAGTTTAAAGGAATCAAATTTTGAGGGGATTAGTAAAAGAATCAAGCATTTATCCATTTGGGGGAATGTTGGAGTTATTTCAGTCCTTTTAATGGTTGGAATCTGGCAAGTGCAACAAATTCTTTATCCATATATAATGACTTATGCAGATCCAAGCATTGCTTATTCAGGAGTCGTTGATTTTTATAACATCTTGGTCATGCTCGCGTTCTTACTTGCAATTCCGTTGGTTGCTTTATTTATTTTATCATTAAGGTTCATTTTTTATCGCTTTTTTAACAAGTACATGAAATCTTCATTTCAAGTAAATGAGAAAGCGGACTTTGCACTCAAGAATGCAGAATTCATGGGAATTCCCTATATTCTCTATTGGGTCATTGCGGCATGTTGGTTTTATTTTATCATCGTCCCGAGATTTTCAAACCTTGCATTCGTGCTCTTAACGGGAATTGGGTCGATACCTGCCGTGATCGCCATGGGAGCGAGTTTTTTTGCATTCTGTGGAGGAAATCTCATTATTTTATTCTTCATTCTGGTGCCGTTTTTAGCATGGTCGGGTCTCATAATCTCTTCTTACGCAAGTAAATGCTTAAAGGTTTCAAAAAAGCAAGTATTTGGAAGATTATTTGTTACTTCACTCATATTGATGAGCATCCTCATCCTGATATTGCTCTTATTCTATTCCCTTCTGGTTTATTACTTAGGAACGATACAAATTGCGGATTTAATGTAAAAAAAAAAGAATTTGTTTGGTTTTTATTGGAATGTTATTTCCTTGCTTCGTCCCGGAGTCCTTTTTTATATACTTTTCCGACGAGAGTCAAGGGAAGTTCCTTACGAAATTCGATCAATTTAGGTACTTTATAAGGAGCCATGTTTTCTTTTGACCAAGCGATTATTTCCTTCTCCAATTCTTTTGTGTCACGGTCCTTATATTCTTCATTTAAAACGATGAATGCCTTTACAATTTCGCTTCCAGGTCGATTAGGATTTGGGATTCCGACGGTCGCCACCAGTTCAATTGCAGGATGTTCATAGAGTTTTTCTTCAAGTTCCCGGGAAAAAACCTTATATCCGCCAACTATGATCATGTCTTTCGTTCGATCGCATATTTCTATGTATCCGTCTTCGTCCATTCTGCCCACATCACCCGAGAAGAACCAGCCGTCCCGAAGTGCGTGTGCCGTTTCTTCAGGCTTGTTTAGATATCCTTTCATTACTTGTGGACCTTTTATTATTATTTCGCCCTCTTGACCCAGTGGAAGTTCTTCTCCCGTATCCACGTCTACGATTTTTACGATTGTTTTTTGAAGAGGGAGTCCAACCTTGCCGATTTTTTTCAGGCCAACCCGTGGGTTCATCGTCACTAATGGACTAGCTTCGGTCATTCCATAGACTTCTACGACTTTATTTTCTCCAATAATTGCTTCCAACTCTCGAATCGATTCAGCGGGAAAGGGTGCGGCACCGGATAAAGCAATTCGGAGTTGTGAAAAGTCAAGTTTTCTAAATTTTGGATTGTTAATTAACAATTGGTATAAAGTAGGGACGTTTGCCATCAATGTTGGTTTATATTTTTTAAATTCCTTGCAGATATGGTTGACATCACGAGGGTTTGGAATTAATATTTGGGTGTTTGCGAAATAAACGTTTGCCTGACATACTAACAAGCCTGCCAGATGGAAAAACGGAAAGCCGCTTAACATGATATCTTTACCCTTTTGGAATTTCAACCAATCATCAGCTTGTAAGACGTTTGAGAGGATATTTCGATGAGTTAACATTGTTCCCTTGGGAAGTCCTGTAGTCCCACCGGTATATTGAACGAGTGCCAGTGCATCAGGAGGAACTTTAATGTTCGGATCGGTATCCTTGTATTCTTTTATTAAATCCATGAACTTGATGATTTTTTTTCCTTCGATTGGTTTGATTTTTCCCTTTGGAATTTTACCAAACAGTTTACCCAAAATTTGCTTGATCTTTGGTAGAAAATCGCCAACATTAGTAACGACGATATTTTTCAAGGTGTCTAGCTCAGCAGCAGGCTTTTTGTATATGCGATTTTCAAAAACGGCATCTAACGTGATTATGGATTTAGCAGAACAATCACCCAATTGATATTTAATCTCCTTTTCCAATAATAGTGGAGATACGCCGCTCGCAGCACATCCTGCTTTAAGAGTTCCAAGATGGGCAATCACGTATTGCGGTATGTTTGGAAGATTGATACCAACCACATCACGTTCCGGTTCGCAACCATTCTCAAGAAGAAAATTTGCAAATTGATTGCTATATTTATCCAGTTCATTAAATGAAATTGCAACACCCATAAAGTACAGTGCCATGTTTGCAGAAAATTTTTTCAACGCATCTCGTATGGCATCGGTGTACGAAATATCGGGAATTTCTAGGTCAGGATTTACACCATCATCATAATTTTTAATCCAAGGACGTTTCTCATAAATACTCACAACTATCACCATTAATATCTTGATAAATTAAACAAAACCCATTTTTTTAAAATTGAAACAAAATTAGAAACCATCTTATTTCAGACAAATAAAAAGATTTTGCTTTAATCTGAAAAAAATTATAAAATGATTTATCGTATTGAATTTCTATCAATAATCTACACGAGATAATCATTTTCAGGCGAATGCAATGAGGTCGCTGCTTACGAATAACATGCAGGTGATGGAAGATTGGAATAAATCCTTTCTTAAGATGTCATTGTGGAAACTCTTGCTTCTTTCGGGACTTATCTTGACGATAATTAATTTAATCATTTTTTATGCAGATTTGTTATCTATATTGACGTTAGGGGAATCTTCACTTCCTCCAGGTTATGATTTTCGCCATTATTATGCGATTGATGCGGCTAATATCTTGTCAGGAATGATTCCTTACATAAATTATTCGCCGTATTATCCTTTATTAGCAGAATATTATTTTGCGTTGTTATATTTATTTGGTACTAATGTGATCTTTGCGAGATTTATTCAAACATTGGTTTTTCTTGCTTGCATGATTGTATTGAATGACATCATGAAGCAACTTGACTTCAAGTTGAATAATTGGCACCTTGCTTTTTTCCTTGCCAGCCCAGTCATCGTCTCTTTGTCCATAATTGCCATAAATTTCGATATTTTGATGGTTTTATGTTTGTTATTGGCACTAGATTTTTTTCTTCGTGATAATTCTTTTTTAGTAGGAGCATTTATTGGTCTGGGAATAATGATAAAGATATTCCCGGTTGTTCTTCTGGTTCCACTTGCATTTTATTACGCCAGACATAAGCGAATAAAAGATTTGGCGTTCATTTTTCTTGGATCTGTTGGGCTTTATTTTCTCCTGCATTTACCCATATCGGTCCTTCACGCTATCCTTTATAGGCAATCCTTCTTTGGTTTTTTCAAGAATTTCTTGGATTTCTTTCTCACGCCGCTAACATTACCCGAGGATCATGCATTAAATTTGCCTTATTTTTTCTTCTTGACAATAATACCGAAATCAGACTTGAAGATGGTGGCAAATATCGTTGCAGTATGTCTCATCACGGGATTTACGGCATTGAAATTAGTAGAAAAGAAAGATCCCATCAATACCTTTCAAGAAATACTCATTCCTGTTCTCTTCATTTTCTTCTTATTTCAACCGTATATCACGCCTTGGTATCTCATTTGGATATTAATTCCAAGATATCTTCGTTTTGATGAACATCCCGTGGTAGGTCATTATTTGTACCATCCTCTTATCTCATTAAATACAATAATAGGAGTAAATCTTCAATACGTGTTTAATCATTACGTTCTTAAAGACATGAGCTTAGTTATTGAATATAACTTCACCATCACGCCCCTTTTGATATTTCCGATGTTCATGAACATGATTCACATGTTACTCTTGCAACTAACGACAGTATTGATTTTCATGAAAGAATCACGGAAAAGACGCTATATAATTCTTCCATTGACATTAATCTGTACGGTTATTGGTTTGATTGGAGCGAGAATGGTTATATATTATAAATTCATTCCGTTATTCTAATGATATGAATTTAAAAATGGGATAGAGAAAAGTGGAAGATATTGCTAATGAAATTCAAGAAAGACTTGATAATTTGAAGAAATTTATTCTTGAGTTATCGACATGGAAAATCTTGCTTTTCTCGGGAATTTTCATCTTCATCTTGAATGTTCTCATTTCCTTGCTTAGAATTGATCCTGCTCCGGATTTTTTTATATTTTTTACATTTGATGGTACTGCCCTCCTGAGCGGGCTGATCCCATACGTTCATTACACGCCTTGGTACCCCATTTTAGCCGATCTTTACATGGCTCTCTTTGCATTATTCGGAATGAACGTCATCATCGCAAGAGTGATTCAATCTCTTGTCATTTTCGGTTGCGTGCTAGTAATAAACGATATCATCACGAAATTAAACGTTGAAAACACCAATTGGCACTTGATCTGGTTAATCGCAAGTCCGATCGTGATTTTATACGGCATCATCGCACTAAATTTTGACATTTTCATGGTATTTTTTCTTCTTTTAGCATTAGATTTTTTCCTGCGGGAGAATGCAACTCTCGTGGGCGTGTTTACGGGATTGGGAATAATGGTGAAACTCTTTCCCATCGTTTTATTGGTACCATTGGGAATTTATTACATTCGACACAAACAATATAAAAATTTATTTTTGTCATTTGCATCCGCCATTGGAATATATTTCGTTTTTTATCTTCCTATTTCAATTTCTCGAGTAATATTGCTTAATCTGCCCATTTATTATTTTATAATCAATTACATCATATTTTTCATTTCACCATTGACATTGCCGGAAGGTCATCCCTTGAACTTACCTTACATCTTCTTTTTTGCGGTTCTTTCTAAATCGAGTTTGAAAATGATAGCAAATATCGTGGCGGTATTAGCTATAACGATTTTTAGTGTTTTGATGTTTAGACAGGAATCTGGACCAGAAAAAGCAATCCAAGATGTCTTCATTCCTGCTTTATTCATATTTTTTATATTACAACCATATATTGCCCCGTGGTACATGGTTTGGGTTCTCGTTCCACGATATATTCGTTCTTCGGAACGACCTTTTCTTGATAATTACTTATTCCAACCACTTTTAATGTTTAACCTGATAGTAGCCACTCAAATTCATTACATATTCAATACTTTTGTAATTGGTGACTTGTATTTTGCAAGTTACTACACGTTTACAATAACACCCGACTTGTTCTATCCACTATTTATCCTGATTCTAAGCGTTGCTTTAAAGCAAGTAACGGCAATTTTCATTTATTTGAAAGAATCCCCCATTAGAAGATACATCGTGCTACCCTGCATTATTGCAATTCTAATTCCCGCTTTCATTGGAGATAACTTGCTCATGCTTCTATATAATCCGTTGATTTGAAACATCAAATTTTATTGAAAATCAATGATTTTAAACGCAAAAAATTAGTTTTTTCAAGAAAAGAGAACAAACGTTTTTTTGTATGTGTCAAGAGAATTAGAAGGAAAATTCAGTTCATTTCAAGCAAATTTAGTGGCTGGTGAATATGAATGAATAAGGATTATATTCTGATTTTTTTGGTTGATCTCGGTGCCCGTTCAAGCATAACCGCAGTATTAATGCAATATGCCCCTTATTATGCCAACTTTCTTGTACCTTTTGGTCTACCACTTGCGGTGAGATCGCAAATAGCAACGATGATTGCTTGGTCAATAATCTTGATTTCTCAGTTTGTTGGAGCCATCGCGTATCCGATCGGTGGATCTATCGCAGATAGAACGAAAACAAAATATGGAAAATATCGGCCTTTCTTTTTACTGGCAATACCGTCTGCAATCGCGTTACTATTGGGTGGGTATCCTGCGCTTTTGCGTCCATTATTCATGGCTAACATTGTTGCGATATACATCTTCTTGCTGGTAATGTGCATAACGTTTTTCATCACGTGGCGCATGGCGTTTCCCGCATTCATGGCTTATTACACGAATTGTTTTGATGAGTCAGAAAAACGAACGCTTTCAGTTGTATTGAATGGTGGAGATATCGGTGCCATCATTTTAGCATTCATAATACCCGTAATGATAGCAGATTTCGTTGATATTGAAGTGTTTTCGTATATTTTTGCCGCCATGACGATAATTCCTTACTTATTATTGTTCTTTTTCGGGTCAAAAGAACCGAAAGAAGTCATTGAACGCCCGCCAGAGCCGAGCATGAGCGAATCATTGGCCAAAGTGCTCAGGCAAAAACACTTGAAGGTTTTTATAATTGCCACGTTCTTCTTCAATTTCGGATACATGATGATTTCAAACTTTCTAGTGGATTATTTAGAAACGTTCGGTCTTAGTTTCGTGCAATATTTAATATATTTTGGCATTTTGATCATCTCTGTCGGAGCTTTTGCCGTGATTTTCTTGAAGAAAACTAAAGATGCCCCCCATCTTAGCACGTTTCGGAAATCCTTGTTATTCATGGGATGCACTCTTCCTTTAATACTGATATTTGGCGCGATGAATTGGGGATTTTTTACAAGAGACATGCAAATCATACTTGCATTGATCATCATATTAATGGGAGTCATTGGATACTTGATTTACAGTTATGTCGTATTGATTGATTTGGCGAACATGCATCCGGGAATTAAAGGGAGCTTCATGGGCGTGTTTAATTTTATTGGTGTTTTGGCTCAGCCAGTGGCAACGGTGGTCTATATAGGACTTCAGGTTTTTAATTTGTTTCCGGTGTTTCCATTATGGGCGATTCCCTATCCCGTGGCAGATGGCATTACTTACGTTTTCGGGTATTGTCTTGTTGGGATCGTGAGCGGTCTTGGATTTCTTGCATCTTATATAATATTAGGTCGATTAGAATACGAAGAAAAAGACATTGAGACTTCAAAAATAAATGAAAAAACATGATTTTTGGATGAAAAATAAGGAGTCAAGATTCCATTGGTCCCAGATATAGCCGATTTCAAGGAACAAATTGAAGAATCATGCAAGGATTTGGATCCAATCAAGCACATACAAAATTTAGATTTTCCAAGGCGTGCAGGAACGGAAAAAGGACATGATGCTGAAGAATATATTATTGAAACGTTGAAAAAATATGGGCATGAACCGAAGATTCAGGAATTTTACTTGCCGCCCGCTGGAAGTCCCATCAAGAAATTACTTCTACCCATTGTAATCACGACATGGGGAATTGCGAGTTATGTAAATGCGATTTTGGCGCCACTTCAACTCATGATTGCTTATATTTTGGCAGTCCTCGTGTTAATGGTGCCGCTCATCATCGTGATTGGCGTGTTGAAAATGGATTTCTTCTTCAAGCTTTTTTTGAAGAGTTCCAGAAAAAAACTGAACAAGTTACAGCAACACGTGGAGGAAAAAGAACAAGAGAAAAACCTTCAGATCACCAGAAACATCTGGGTTGAATACATTCCTGAATCACATGAGAGAGAGCTGATTATTTGTGGACATCATGACAGCATTTCTTTAAGATTTGGAATGAAAATACTGACGAAATCCACATACATTGGCGCAATTGCAATGATTTTATATTCAATTGTCTATTTCGTGGGATTTCTAATTCTTCCAATAATCAACATTTTCCAGCTAGGATGGCATTGGATTCTCATGATAGACGTGATTTTCATGATTTTCACGAATTTGGCATTGATTGCACGGATCTTTCGCACGAACGATTCTCACGGGTCTTGTGATGATGCCACGGGAATTGCCATCATCTTGGAATTGGCCAAGATCATCAGCAAAATACAACCCAAGTTAAAAGTGACTTTGGCTTGCTTTGCTGCGGAAGAAGTTGGTTTGTTTGGATCGGGCTTGTTTTATGCTAAAAATGAGGCAAGTTATAGAAGGGACTCTATTGAAGTAATTTCTATAGACATGATAGGAGAAAAACCACCGCTGACCATCATAGAGAAAATTAAGCCCTTCTTACCAGTCCGTACGTGTCAACGTATAAACGATGAAATCGAACAGGTCGCAGGGGAATTAGAAATAAACATTGACAGGAAATCCTTCCCGTATCCGGGTTCTGACTTTGCGCATTGGTTGCTGAATGGTTTTGATGCGACTTGGCTTATTAATCCTAGCAAGTACATACATTCAAAAGATGACAAGTTGAAAAACGTGAATCAAGACTTGGTAAAGCAATGTCTCAAGCTGTTCGTCGGTTTCCTGAGCAAGCGGTGAAAATTTTTTTTTATTTTTTTTACGCAGAGCTTTCTGCAAACATAGGAGTCTGGATGTTTCTCATGTAAAAACGCTCTCTTAATCGAGCAGAATAATCAATGGAAAAATAAACGGGCAAGATTTTTAGATATCCCCGTCCAATTAGATCGTTTATAGTATTGAAGAACATCCTTGCATCGTAACCGCTGTTAGAATATAATTGGTACAAGTCATCTGTTGGGTTAGAACTGATGTACTTGTATAAAAATAGATGATCGCCTTTGAGTGCAATGGCTTCTCTTTGAATGAGGGGATATTCCTTCCAATATGGATCGTGGTTTCTCTTTCTCAAGGATCTTTTAACCATTCTTTTTGCCCAAGCATTTGCGTCATTAATTTCGTCAAAAATCGTTGATTGCTTGGAAGATCTCCTAAATAAATTCTTGACCCAGTCTGGAATCGATTCGTCTTTTGAACCTTGAAATGTCGTTTAAAAACCCCTCACGATTTTTTAGTGACAAACGAGTTTAATTTGTTTAAATTTTTTATTCTGGCTATAAAAACGTTTTTCTGCCTTTAAATTCCGACGAATATCGTTTTTTCAAAAAGTAAATCAATTTTGTTAGCAATTTAAAGCCTGCATCAAGGATTGAAAGATTAAAGTTCCACTGGAAGTATTGAAGGGACTTAATATGGATTCGGAAGCACGCTCAGGATGTGGCATGAGACCAACAACATTCCCTTCGAGGTTGCAGATACCTGCAATATTATCAATGGAGCCATTTGGATTTGCTTCTTTTGAGGGAACCCCTTTTTCGGTAACATAACGAAAGACAATCTGGTCATTTTCAACCATTTCTTTAAGTGCACGTTCTTCATTGAAGTAACGTCCTTCACCGTGAGCAATGGGAATATTTAGGAGAGTATCGTTTGGAATTGCTCGGGTAAAAACCGTTCTTCTCGTTTCTGTTTTTAAGACGGTCCACTTACATACAAAAGTCAGGCAGTCATTTCTGAGAAGTGCTCCTTCCAACAATCCCGATTCAATTAAGCTTTGAAAACCATTGCAGATTCCTAAGACGGGTTTTCCTTCTCGCGCCATTGACTTGACTGCAGTCATTGCGGGACTGTATGCGGCAATGATTCCTGCTCTTAAATGGTCACCATAGCTAAAACCACCAGGCAAGATGACGGCATCGTGTTGAAATGCAGTTTTTTCGTCAAAACGTTTATGCCAGATCAGATTATTTTCCAGTTTGAGAGTATTCAACAAGTGAACGGCATCCAAATCACAATTGGAGCCGGGAAATTTTATAATGGCAATTTTAATCGGCAAGATCGCACCACGCATCTTAAGATTTTTTCTCCTTGCTTAAAAGCATCAGGAATTTGGTTATTAATTTTTTCTGATTTGGACTTCTAAATGGAGTGAATTTGAATTCAAGATTAAAGCTGGCATTTTTTGCAATAACTAATGATACGTCGATCTGCAGTAATTTCCGTTATTGGCTTCCCACATTTTGGGCAGGGTTGTCCCCCTTTTCTATGTACATTGAGAAAGTCCCGTATTTCTACTTCTATCTCAGTACCAATCCTTTCACGTAATGTTTCAATGGCATTGATCAAGACTTCCTTTGATGAATGATAGAGATTCTTAATTTCATCAGCGCTTAGGTCCGTGCATTTTCGAAATGGATAAATTCCAGCAGAAAAGAGGATCTCATCAGAATAAGCATTGCCGATGCCGGTGACGAATTTTTGATTCATCAGAGTTTTCTTAATGGAACCGCGAAATTTTTTGATTCGCTTCATGAACTGTTCCTGAGAAATTTCCATGATATCGGGTCCGAAATCAGCCGTGCCCGGAATCTGCTTGAGATCAGGGACGAGATAAATCTTGCCCATTCGTTTTTGATCGAAGTACCAGAGTTGACTTTCATCTTCAAGCTCTAATGAAAAATGGACTTTTTTTGCAAGTGATTTTTTCTTGGAGTTATACTGTAATCTTCCTGCAAGCATGAAATTAATTGCCAATTTTAAATCAGCAACACTAAAAACAATGAATTTTCCGAACCGGCAAACTCCCGAGAACCGTTTATTTATCAATCCTTCGATGAATTGTTTTTTTCCGGTGCGAATGCAAATGGGAATGGGAACATCAACACTAATGATCTCTTTTTTAAGAACGTGTTCACGTAAAAAAGGGATAATTGCTTCGATGTCAGGTAGTTCTGGCATTGATAATTACCAAAAAAAAGGATTAAAAAAGAGGTCAATGAGAACTAGAGGATTTTGTGTGTTGCTGGCACGTCTTGTTTTTTGCCGAGGTTCTTCGAAGCACATTGATCACAACATTTTGCATCCCATGCAAGAATTCGACCACAGTCATTACATACTTGCTTGATTATGACGGGACATTTTCCATCGTTCTCGACCAAGACACATTCATCACACGAAATGCAAACTTGCCTTGCAGTTCCCAACCCTTCAATGATACCCATTCCCCAAGTATTATTTGCAGGGATTACAGTTTCCTTGGTTAGAAGTGCCACGCTCTGAACTCCAAGTCCGCAAGTCATGGCAAGGATGGCATCTGCCTTTTCAATTTGATCCTTGACTCTTCTCAAGTCGCGTTTTGCAACTCGGCCATCACAGGGAGCTTCGACTACAATAGAACCAGTAATGTTGAAATCGTCCTTTAATTTGTCAATCATCGCCTTGACTTCTTCAGTTCCGCCAGTACGACAGGTGGCACAACAATCGCCACAACCTAGAATGAAGATGTTTTTATAAGATTTAAGCGTTTCTTTGACTGTATCAAGAGGCTTACTAATAGTTATGATCATAACAAACCCAACTCTAATGTTGCATTCAAATTAGTTGATATTTCACAGTTTCTTTCCGTGTGGTCATCATGGAGTTACCACTCACACGCAATAATTTATCCTTAAAGATTTCAATATTTAAAGCTTTGGTAATTCAAGAGATGATTTTTACCAGTTAATTCTCGGATTTCTGTTAAAAAAAGTCTTATACGAATGGATTATTCGAATTTATAGCGCAATATGGCAGCCAGTCCTTTAAAGGCAGCCCAGAGTTGAGCACCTTCTTCGGATTCTGTAGAAATGACCATTACTGTTGCACCAGATGCTTCAGCTAAATCACCGAGTTCCTCGATGAAATCGACGATCTTGCTTATCGTAAGTGAATCACTATTACATTTTGGACAATGCTTTTGAGCGATTTCTTTTCGATATGCATCAAGATCATCGAGATGAACTGTTTTTTCTTCTTGATAGTCGCAATTATTACAGCTTACAGTGACTCGTTCAATGTCGAGTTTTTCCGAGATCAAGAGCGTGTCTACAGCACCTTGTTCTAATGCTCTCCGAATTTCCTTCTCACCGTATGTTACCATTCCCGTATCTCGAGATAAATGGCTCAGGAATTTTTGAAATATTTTCTTATCCTTTAAAAGTTGAACGTCTTTTAAAATATCTTCGGATTTGGAGATGAGATCCTTCACGCCTTGTTCGCTTGAATAAGCTGTATCAAGAACTTTCAAAACGATTTTTTGGAGTCTATAATCAAGATACTCGGATTTTACAAAGAATTCTTTCGTTGGGCCTGCTCCACCAACTATGATTCCTTTTACGATTGGTTTACCATCGGGACCCAGAAACGCGTTATTAATGTGTTCACCAGATTTTACATAGAAATTACGTGCTGCTTCTTCAATCAGGCGCTCGAAACGGCGTTGCGATTGACCGCCCGCACCGTGCTTGCTCGGAATATGGCTCGTGACTTTTTCTATAATCCTTTTGTGATTTCCCGAGACAGTAGCAATGACACAACCACTTCTGTCAATAACGATAAATCCGAAAACATCCTTTTCAATTAACATTTCTTCAAGTGGTTCCAAGTAGAACTCGGCAGCACAACGGTATTGGAAGGTCTGGATGGGTTTTGGGGGTTCGATTATGTACATTTCAAACTTCTCAGTTCCCGGACCGTTTTGGGGAATACCTCCCGCAAACATTGCCAGCCCATTTTCAGGAAATGATCGTCCGAACATCTGCAGTCGTTTGATCAATTTGGTAATGGAATCCATTACGGTTTTTCGCGTGGATTTACTTTTAATATTTGATGCCTGTCCATATTCACTCTTCAAATAATTAGTAATATCACTAACAGGTCGACTTGGAGGGCAATAAAGTGAAGTTAATTCCGTATGAAAGCCCTTCTTGCTCCGGAGAATTTTGAGCATCCGTTTTAATTTGTATAACTCGAAAGAAGTTCGTTTTTCTTCAGATTCCACTAGAAGCTGCACCCGGTTAATAATTTCATTCAGGAGTTATTATTCATGAATGACATCATGAAAATTTGAAAACTTTAATAACTTTTGTAAATCTTATAATAAATTATCATGACTTATGAGAAAATCAATAAAATTCTTTCTGAGATCTCAAAGGTGCTCCGAGGGAGCATGGACATCATTAAATTCTCAAAAATCGTATCGGAATTTAATACAGAATTGAATCAAATCCTTAAAAATTATCATGAGGCAGGAGAAGATCAAGAAAAGATGAGACCTCAAGTAATGTACTACCAGAACGTTTTTCAAGATTTAATAATGGCAAGCTTAACCGATGAGAATCTTGAACAGTTTAAGGAGTGCTTACTCGACAAGATTGAAAACAGATATTGTCTAATAGAAGGAGATTTTACGTGCCAAGCACGTGAACAATCCAGACATATTTCAGATGTAAAACCCATTTTAGAGGAAATTATAAAAAAGAAACTGGAAGAACAAGGAAAAGATAATTAAGTTATTAGGGAAAAAATCTCGTTAAAAAGCTCTTCGACACCCCAACCTTTTAAGGCTGAGATTTCCTTGTAATATTTTATGTCATATTGCTTGAGATACTTTTCAATTTGTTCTTCGGGTATGCGTCGCAATTTTGCCAAGTCCAATTTATTGCCCACCAAGATGAATGGCACGTTTTTGTTATTGCATTTTTCGCGTAGTTCTTGAATCCATTTAGGAACAGAATGAAAGGTACCGATGCGCGTTAGGTCAAAAAGAATTAGAGCACCATCCGTTCCGCTGTAATATATTTCTCTTATTTCTTCAAAACGTTCTTGTCCTGCAAAGTCCCAGAAATTCACTTCTAGTGTTTCAGAGCCCTTAAAGTTTTTAATGAGTTTTACTAAGATTTCAACACCTAACGTGGCTTTATAATCAGCAGGCAATTTTCCAGTAGTGAAACCTCTCACCAAAACGGTTTTTCCAACGGCATCGTTTCCCGTTACAACGATCTTTTTCTTCACGCCTTTCCTCAACTCACTTGGAGATGAATTTCTTGATTCGTATTTTTTAACATATTATGATTTCATGCTTTTTAAGTATTAAATTAAAATCAATTAATAATCATTTCTTCGATTATTAAAAAAGATTAGAACTTGGGTTCAAGGATGATGCAGGAGATAAAAAATCGATGAAAACAATTAAAACGGGAATTTATGAGAAGGGAATTATTTCAGTAGATGACCTGATCAAGACGATAAAGGCTCACCCAGATGCTTGGAAAATAGGAGCCATAAATGTTTACATCGGTGTCGTTAGAGGTGAGACGAAAGGTCAGAAACCAGTGAAAAAGTTGATAATTGATTCATATCGTGAGAGAGCTCACGATGCGCTAAATGAAATCTGCCAAGAGCTACGAGCAAGAAAAGGAATTATCGACGTCTTGATTTGTCATTTAATGGGAGAATTTGTAGTTGGAGAAGATTTAGTTTATGTCGTTATAGGGGCAAGTCATCGAGAAGACCTATGGCCTGTTGCAATGGAGAGCATAAATAAATATAAAGAAAAGGCAGAGATTTGGAAGAAAGAGATCCTCCAAGATGGAACAGAATATTGGGTTTCCGGTCATTAATGAAAAAACGCATTTTCAAATTAATCTCTATATTTTATAGCAAGCTTTGCATTAAAGTCATGATTTTATCATGGTCTAAACTAGTTTTTTGTTTTGGAAATCACCTAATTTCAGCATGTAGCTTTATATTTCCATAAAATTTTTTAAACTTAACAAACCAAACCTAATAGAAAATCACTTTAATGATGAAATGCTTTCTAAAAATAATTAAAGAATTGATTAGAGGCACATGACATGTCAATTGAATGGGATAAAATTGAAGCCAAACCAGATAAAGACCACAAAGTTCGAGGTTATTACTTATTAAATCAGCGTCAGAAAATTAAGGAACAAGAACAGAAAATTACGAAACTAGAAAATGATTACAATCAAATACGTAAGCAGTACATGGATTTGAAAGATTCTTCTGAAGCAGAATTAGAACAGACACGACAAAAAATACAGGAATTAATAGGAACGATTTCGGAGAAAGACAAAGAATTAAAGGAACAAGAATCCAAACTCGCTTCTGTCGTAAAACAAAATTCGTCTCTTGATCAACAGGTCTCAGAATTAAACGACATGATTGAACAAAAGAACGAGGATATTAGCGGCTTGCAAAAACAAATCACGGATTTGGAAAAGCAGATTAAAGAAATCAAGGCTCAAACAGAAGACCAAATAGCCAACTTGACGAAGGATCTCGAGAAAAAAGATCAAGAATTGGAGTCAGCTGATAATACCGTTACGAAACTCGAGAAACAGATCGAAGATTTAAAAGCGAGCAAAGAAAAAGAACTTGACGAACAAAAAGAAAAACATGAAGCCGAAATCAGAAAAATTAAGGAAGAAAATGAATCGGACCTACAAAAAGTAAGGGCCGAATTGGATGGAATCAAGGAAAAAAACCGGAAGGAAATTGAGGAAATAACGGAAAAACATAATGCAGAAATATCAAAAATAAAATCAGAGTACGAGGAAAAGTTGGCACAACAACGAGAAGAATTAGTGAAGGAAAAAGAAGATGCCCTGAAATCATTGGAAGATGAACGTAAACAAAAGATTTTGGAACTAAAAGAAAAGATTTCAGCTCTCACGCCAAAGGAAACGGTCGCAGTAGAAGGTGGTGCCAAAACTGTTGCTTCATTCGTAAAACGTGATACTTCTAACATTCCAGAGATCGTCCTTCAATATGAAAATAAGGAATTTGTTAGAGTCGATAAAGTGGGAGAAATAGGAATTTTTCTGACAATGCGTCCTGAAGAAAATAAATGGATTCTTTCGTGGGATCCTCACAGTGCGTTGGTGGATAGGCGCACGGCAGAACGGCAAGCACGCTCCATTGCTAAATCAGGATATTCAACAGGAGACGAAAGATACGGAATGGGCTATACTTTGGAAATCACGGGTGCAAAGAATCTGCCGGAAAAATTAACGCGCGAACAGCGTGATTACATGAGTTAGAAAAGACTCAATTTCTAAATTTTTCACTTTTTTATGAATTGGTTCATGCAACTTCTTTTAATGTATAATCCATGCTTCCTAACTTTTTCTTAGCAGCCGCTTTTATTTGATACATCGGATCAGAATCGAATGTATTCTCAAAAATCTTCACGAGTTTATTTTCTTGACTGATGCAACACGAATCGGGATTCATTGGAGCCTGTTCTATTAAATCAAGGCTTGCCTTGTCAATTGCAACGGGATCACGGGATGCTAAAATTCCAATATCGGGAATGATGGCGTGATCAGAACTGCTGATGCAATCACAAATGGGAGTGACGTCCATTATGATGTTGATATAGCGGATGTTTTCGGGTCCACAATACTTTACGATTGCTTCAAAACAGTCAATCATCTTATAGGAGGAATCAATTGAATTGCTCCACTGCACGGAAATAGCTTTTGGCTTGCATGCTTCGCCACATCCCCAACATTTGACGCATTTGCTCCCATCAATCTCAATATCAGACGAGATAGCATTGGTCGGACAAACCTCAATGCAATCACCGCATTTCGTGCATTTCTCTTTATCAATCAATGGGAATTCACTGTCAATATGAAATTCAAATTTCGAGGTTTTTCCCGTGAGTCCAACGCCAATGTTTTTAAGAGCTCCACCCATGCCCAAACGGGGATGACCTTTCACCCTGGCAAGTGAAATTATTTTATCCACGTCTTTTACAATGGAAGCAACGTGAACTTTTTTTAGGAAAAATCCATCTTCCAACGGGACTTCGATGGAGTTTAAACCTTTTAATCCATCAGCAGGAATTAGTGGAGCACCACATGTTTCGGAAGTATATCCATTATGCTTCGCAATTTCCAATCTACCAACTCCATAACTCCGGGGTCTTGTATTGCCGAGACCCGCTGACTCGGTCACGAAGGGAAATGCCTTCTTTTCACGAATTTTTCCCGCCAACTTTTGCACGAAGACCGATCGTATGGTTTTATGCCCACCAAGGTCTCCCCAGTGCATCTTAATAGCCACGCTATCGTTTGGACGGATATCATCGAGAATTCCGCTTTCATCAATCAGTTTTTCAAACTTTTTCACGAGAGAAAAATCCATGTTAAAGTAAGAGGCTTCTCCTCGAGAAATTTTGTCCAAGGGGAGTTCCGAACGGGAACCCACGAAATAAACATCACTTGTCACGATACCACTTCATCAAATATTGGAATTTCACAGGACTTTTCTTATAAATCTTAAAAATTAAGTATATTACGTTTCTTCAAATACAAATTTTTTTCGTGTCTTAAAGATTTTCTGCAAAAATTCCCATGAGCTGATTAAAAATGGAACAAAACGACCCGCGGCAATCTGAGTTAGAACCTACCGCATGCAGTATTAAAAGAGGAGAAATGATAATTGTTTCAGGACAAGAGGGATTACCAGCTAAAGACATAGTCGGGCAAACCCGGAATGCATTAAACAATGTCAAGCAGATTTTAGAAAAAGAAGGAAGTTCCATCGCTCATATTGTTAAAATGGTCGTGTTCCTAAAAAATATAAATGATTTTGAGGAAATGAATATCGCTTATGCTAAATTTTTTCGCATGAATGGCATTACTCATCGGTTACCTGCCAGAACCACGGTGGAAATGCCGAGATTACCAAAGGAATCCAATCTAATTATAATTGATGCCACGGCATTCATTGAAACCACCGAGAAGACTTGGAAGGATGACGTTTCGACTCCTGCATTAATTATTTATCTTGATAAATTGAAACGAAATATCGAAAAAATGGCAAGATTTGCAAGAGATAACGGAGTGAATCTCCGTCCGCACGTGAAAACGCACAAATGTCCCGAGATTGCTCGAATGCAGTTGGAAGCAGGTGCTTCAGGTATTTGCGTGGCGAAGGTAGCTGAAGCCGAAGTCTTTGTCGAAGAAGGATTTAGGGATATCTTGATAGCTAACCAAATCATCGGAAGAGATAAGATTCAGCGGCTCGCAAACCTGAATAAGAAAGCCAAAGTTAGAGTCGCGGTGGACTCGCATGAAAACGTTCATAATTTAAATGAGATTGCAATTCAAAATGATGTAGTTTTGGAAGTTTTAATTGATATTGATGTCGGTCTTGGCAGAACAGGTGTCCGCGATCCCGATATCGCATTAGAACTGGCAGAAATGATTCGAATAGCACCAGGATTAAAATTGGTCGGTCTCCAAGCATACGAGGGACACTTGACATATTTATCAAGCATGAATGAGAAGATAGAGCAAGTAAAAAACTGCATGAATAAAGTCATCGAAATTCGAGACTTGTTAAACCAACACGATCATGACATCACTTATATAACAGCAGGGGGTTCTGGGACGTTCATGATCACTGGAAAGTATCCGGGAATTACAGAGATTCAACCGGGAACTTATGTATTTTGGGATCATCACATGAACACGTGCTGTCCTGATTTGTTCGAGCAGTCCTTGACGATCTTGGCTACGATAAACAACCAAACAAATAGACGCAAATTCACGTTGGACATGGGCTCGAAATCGTGTTCCGTAGCAGACGGGAAACCAACATTTAAAAACCATCCGAAAGCAAGAATGGAAATAATGACTGAGGAGCACGGGCAATTTAAAAAAGGTAAGAACGATAAATTCAGGATTGGGCAGAAGGTGGAATTAATTCCTGCTCACGTGTGCCCCACAGTAAATTTATATGATGAAGCCTACATACTAAAAGATGATAAGATAATTAAAAAATGGAAGATCCTTGCAAGAGGAAAAAATTATTGAGGTCTAAAAATGGTGAAAATAGAGAGTTTTGATGCAGGAGTTCCGACGGCAGGACCTTATAGTCCTTGCGTGCGGGCTGGGAACATCATTTATGTTTCAGGACAGGCGGGGCTACCAGCAGAGGACGTAAAAGGACAGACGAGAGGAGCCCTTGAGAACATAAAGAAGTTAGTGGAAGCCGCAGGTGGTAAAGTCGGAAATATTGTCAAAATAACCGTTTTCATGAAGGATATCAAAACATTCAATCGCATGAATTTAGCATATAAGAAGTTCTTCAATGAAAATGATGTAAAAATCTTTCCCGCTCGGACGACAATTGAAGTTTCGAACTTACCTGTTGGGGGCATGCTGGTAGAAATAGACGCCATAGCTCATATAGGGGATTAAACAAAATAAAAAAAAGGTTTTTTTTAATTAATCGATGAATTTAACAAGCACGCGGACGGGATCTTGTTTTGGACGAGTGAGAATCAAGATGTCCATGTGCCCAATCAATTCACCCATTGTTTTTCGTTTATCTTCTTCATGCGAGGGGAGATAAGGATTCCAAATTGGAGTCTTTGTCAATTCTTTAGTAACGAGACTTTGATCAATGTCAACTTCTAGTCCTTCATATGCACTCATCACGCCATCGAAAAGCATGGAAATGTTTTCGTTTCGAGAGACTTCGATGGTCCTGATGTCCGTGCCATGTCCGCAAGCAGGGCATTCTTCCCATTTTGCAATATCGATGTATTCGAACAGTCCGTATACTCCGTTATAGTTAATGTATGGAGGTTTTATAATAGGACCGATATTTTCACCTTTTAGCAGGTGCAATAGTTTTAGAACTTCGTGTGACTGCACGGCAGAAATAACGGCAGTTGTTGTTTGTATGGCGGGCATTTTGTTCTTAATGACATTTTCCATGTCTTCAAACCGGAATTCGGGAGGAAAGTTGTGTTCTTTCACGTATTTATTTGCACGTTCTGTAAGAAATCGCACGTCCTCATCATTATCAAAGTCAGGTCTTCGGTTGAATTCCTTGCCAAAATCATATTCGGCTTTCAAGGCGCAATGCTCGCGTTTTTGCGGAATTCCTTTTGGCGTGCACGCCGCCACCATTTTTTCATCAGTTGGGGGAACGGGCATCACGCATCGGAGGCATGGCGTGGATTCCATTCCGGGAATGCCATCAGGGATGACGATTTGGACATGTCCTTCAAATCCCAAAGTTCCACTATCGATTAATGGTTTTTTTAGACGCAAGCAAATGTCATTGAGATCCAGTCGTGCCTTGATGTTATCCAGTCCGCCTATGATGACATCACAGCTTTCATAGACGCTTAATGGGATTTCTTGAAGAAATTTGAAGTATGTTTCAACTTTTAGGAAAGGGTTGAGTTCTTTTAATCGTTCAGCAGCCACTTCAGCTTTGGGACGACCTTCATCACCAGGTTTGAATAACATTTGCCGGGAGAGATTAGACGTTTCAATAGTGTCAACATCAACCAAGACCATTCGTCCAATCCCTACGAGTGCAAGATTTTTTGCGATTTCACAACCGAGAGCTCCAACTCCGATCATGAACACCGATGAATCCTTGATGAGCTCTTGCGCCCAACCTTTAAGCATGAAATGTCTCTGATAAACTTTCTTTTCTTTCTTCTCCATTTTAATAACCTATCTGCTTGTTTGACATGATTACTTCATGAATATAAAAAAAAAATCACATTGGTTCTTCGGAATTTAATTCTCCAGGCATTGAAGGCGTTGGTTCTCGCATGCAATAAGCACATTTACCAATGGCTTTGATATTTTGTTCCCAGCAGTGAGCATGATATGGCTTTTGACAGTGTGGACATTCGGTATAGCAGGTTTCAGAGGAATGATCATTAGCAGGATCTTCAGCAGCTGCAGAAATTTGACTTTCAATAACAATCATTGGCTTGGAGCAAGCGGGGCATTTTGTTTGGTGGCAAATTATACATGAAATAATTGATGCCTTCATGATTTCCTTTGAGATTGCATCAAATATGTCAACTAGATACGTAAACGAAGACCAATTCTCCAATACTTTCATGCCCTGCTCGAGTTTCTTGGCAATTTCATCATCAGTAATTTCATTAAGTAATTTTATCACGGGTTTTGATGTCGGATAATCTTCGGGAAGCTCTACTTCAAATTTAAAGACAGTATCAGCCGTTTTCATCTTTCCCCGCATGTCCACCAGCAGTTTTCTTTGGTCTTCCAGGTATTCCACGCGTTCAAGACCGTAGAGAAGATCGCGTTCGAATTGTAAGCGTGCAACCTTATCGACTTCCCACTGAATTTCACGCAAGATGTCATTTGTTGACATTATCGACATGTCCCACGATTTAATGGAATTTAGGTCTTCAGGACGGATTTTCATTATTGCCTGTAATTCTGGTGAAAATTCCAGGGTCGGTGCAGCGGGTAGTGCATCAAGGTTTACATCAACGCGGTATTCACGAAGTCCAAACGTGAGTAAATCAACAGCAAGGTGATGTTCATCCAATTGCTTTGCCTTAAATTCGCCCATGATTAATCGGGCTTGCATTTTTAGTTTTTCAGCACTCGAAAGTTTCCACTCTAGTTCTCGAACCACGTCAATGACATGTGTCTGTCCAGGAGTCCAGTTCTTCATGCTGGCAAGATCGTCAGGATTAGCAATAGATTTCAATTCATCCTGAACTGTTAATAAAGGCTTTTCGGGAAATGCGGAGAAATCAATGCCGATGACAAAATTCATTTCAAGTGAAACGGTGAGATAAATTCGCACGCGAGAAATTGCCCCTTCAACCATTTCAACTTGAAATTCATTCATGAGAAGCGTGAGTTCTTCAGCCAGAAGTGCATCCCGATCTTCAGGATATGCTGCAGGGGCTGGCTGAGCAGAGTCCCCACCATCTGGTGCTTGAGGTTTCTGAGGAGGAAGTTGCGGTGAACCTTGTTCTGGTGGTTTATCTTCTGGATTCAATCTTAACCCTCAAAGTCATTATAAAAATTTCAACAAATCTAAATTGATGTTCCTCTGTTTTTAATATTTCTAGAAGAATGAAGAAAAGAAAATGAAAAAGTTTACTTGAGATCTGAGATTTCAAGGGAGATATTACTAGATACTAGTTTATGAGGAGGGATATCTATGTCGATTGTTGTATTTGGAAGAATGACACAATTATTTCCAATTGTTTTTCCTGCTAAAATGGACACGTTATTACAAAGCAGCGTATTATTTCCTATGAGCGTGCCGAATTTCTCAAATGGAACGGGAAGGTGTTCATCACCAACTTTCACTAGAATCGCATTTTCTCCCTTTGATTTCTTAAAGATGGGTAAATTTGAAGTTTGAATGCCTGCCCGAACTTCCACGCCTTGACCAACAATACTGTCACCGATAAAACTAATGCGCCCGATTTCCGTTTCGGAAAATATAATACTATTTCGAATTTCCACGCCATACCCTATCGTGACGTTCTCGCCAATAGAAGAATTCAAGCGAATTAGACTATTTGTTCCTATAAAAGCATTCGGACCGATATAGACGGGACCATTGATCGCTGCACCTGATTTGATTATAACATCTTCTGAGATATATACAGGTCCTGTAATCGTCACTTCAGGAGATATTTCAGCAGAGTTTGCGATGAATGACCCATTTTTCAGGAGAGTTTTATTGAGAACAAATGAATTCGCCTTGAGAAGATCCCAGGGATATCGGATTTCAACCCAATCTTTTTCCCAAACAGATGAGTAAACAGATCCACCTCTTTTTATGATTGATAAGATGGCATGATCAAGTTCCTTTTTTTCGGCAAGTGCGTTGAAAATTTCGGGTTTAAAAATATAGACGCCCGATGCTGCAAAATTCGAAGGCTGCGTTCCTTGTTTTGGTTTTTCTATGATGCATTCAATTTTAGCTTCAGCATCCATTTTTACGATGCCGTATAAAGATGGATTTTCAACGAGTGTCACGGATACTGTCGCATCAGCGTTATTTGATTCGTGCGTTTCGATACAGCGTTGAATGATAGCGGGATCAGCAAAAAAATCGGCATGCGTGATCATGAACTCTTCTTCTTTATCGAAATGAGATGCAGCACAAAGAATGGCAGCTTCAATGTTTTCGGGTTTTTCTTGTGGTATGTATTCTATCCGGCAGTTAAAGTCATAACCCGTTCCAAAATATTCTTTTATTTGATCTTGAAGATATCCGACAACAATGTAGAAATCGGATTGACCTGCAGTTTTTAAGTTGTCGATGACATGTTCAAGCATGGGTTTTCCAGCAATCATTAACATTGGTTTTGGACAGTTCTGCGTGAGAGGTCGGAGTCGCCGTCCTTCGCCACCTGCAAGAATCAGGGTTTTCATTTTTATCATGCCTTCCCATTAGCTTTAAATAAATTTTAGATGTTTCGATTGGATCGTTTGGTAAGAATTAAAAAACATAAACATCGTTTGAATAATATACTCAACTGATTCAAATCAAAACAATATTAATAAATTGGATCATTTAATTTTGTACAGGAAGGTTCCACCAATGATGAAGAAAGGTCAGGCGAAAGACGCCATAAAAAAAGCCATAAAAGCAAACGATTTAGACAAGATAAACCAGTTAATGCTGGAATATCCATTCTTAACTCAGGAATTCAACCTTAATTTATACCCTGATCTCGAATTGGAGCGAGCGGTCATTGCGGGCGTGGGAATAATGGAAGATGAATTAGCCGGACCTGTTCGTGTAGAAGATGTGGTGAAAAGCGTCATTATTGATTTTCGTAAGGACATAAATGAATTCGAATTATTCTCAATTTTAGATAAATTGGAACGTCAGGGTTTCATCCAAAAGCGAGGAATTGGTTGGGTTTTAACAACCAAGGGCGCAGAGATTTGCGACCAAACGTTAAATAAAGTAGGGGCTTGAAAACTCTACACCCGATTCATCTTTAATAACATTTCCTGTTTCGAAACGAGCCGAACCTTTCGATAATATTCTTGGGCATCCCGCCGGATTTGCGGACTAAAATGATCGGCACAAAGCATTCCATAACTTAGATCAGGGTGATCCTCCAATTTTTCTTGAAACACGCGAATCACGTTGATCCCGATATTCCTTGACCAGTTTTTAATCACAACGGCAAATTTTTCTTGATTCGTGTCTTTACAGGTTAAATCAAATTTTTTTGATTTTTCTCCTTTTTCAGCGACTCGGCAACCTTTGGCTTCCAAATATTTTGGAACTAATTCTTCTAAGGACATATTTACCTACTCCAACAGTTCGTTGCTATATCTCCAGAACTTACAAATATATTCGTGAGTAACATTGGGATATTACTTGTTCAATTCATTTAGGAAACAAAAATACAAATCTAAGCGGATTTTTCAAGATTTGAAGATAATTTTATTTATGGGATGAATTTATAATTTTTCATGTCATGGTCAAAGAAAAAGATCATCCTCATTTCGCTTCCATTTCTATTGCTCATTGTAAGTTCTGCGGTAAACTTAGGTTTTTTCTTTTATTCGACATCAGGAACGGAGCTTGTTAGATTTCCAAGTACTCTAGACATATCCAACTCGACGCAACCTCCCGTAGTCATGACAAATGGTCATTTATTCTATCCAAAATTGTATAATCCACTTCAAAAATATCCCGTAGTGATAATCGTCCATGGCTTTCAAGTAGATTCAAGCACGGATCTACGGATGGTTTTGGAGCTGACGAAGCGCGGTTTCTTTGCATTGTCAATCGATTTGCCCGGTGCGGGTCATACGGAAGGCAAATTTCAGGCGTTTTTTTGGAAAGTCGCTGTTGGTGCCATCGATTACATCTACCAACGGCCTGACCTGTTCGACTTCAATGGAGTTGGCATGTTAGGTCATTCTATGGGAGGTTGGACGACAATGCTCGCTTCAAGCTGGGAAGCAGCACATTTAGGGCGCCTGAATTGTTCAGTCTCGTGGGCAGGGATTGCTAATGCATCTGCCTTTTGGCAACAACCACAAATTCAGGGTCAGTTCATCGATGAAATCTTGAACCTAAAAATCGACTTGGCTCTTTTCAACAATCCCACGTTAGTCTCACAACACAATCCTGTCGATTATTTCACCGGCATACAAGATGGCGGACAACCACGTAACTTATTAATCGTGCACGGCATTCACGATAGCATCGTTGATTACGAACAGGCCACCATGGCTGAAACCACGACCACCAATTCAACACTATTGCCTGTAAATGACGATCACTGGTTGGTACAAGACATAAACGTGATCTTATCATCGATTCAATGGTTCTGTCGGTACTTGAAGCAACAGGAATTATCCACGTCGGAAATTGCGGCACAGGGATTGACCTTCTTGCCCTTCTACATCCTAATAATGATCCAGTTCCTATTCATCATTCTTTCAACGTTTTCGTTAATATTTCTGTTTTTTTATAAAAAAACTCCGAAAATCCGAACGACGCCACCAGATCTCAAAGCAGAAAAAAAACAAACAATTGAAAAGCTTGCCATTTTTTCAGGAGCTTTCGTGGGCACGATGGTTTTGATGTATTTCATGGCAAATATCTTCCATAATTCTTTATTTGCACTTGTTACAGGATCTGGGATATTGGGAGCCACAGTCTTTGCCTATTATCTGATGACAAAACGGGAAAACATCAACAAAAAATCAGTCAAAGAAAAGTTGACGGCACATTTGAGCGATTCCACGTCAATCCACGTTTTTCACGTTGCTTTGTTCGGAATTATCTGCTATTTTGTAATATCGTTTGGCTTCAAGACGGTTCTATATTATCCTCTTTCGATTAGTTATTTTGTCTTGGCACTCCCATTCGCTTTCCTAATCAGTTTTTCAATGGAATTGTTCCTCAGAAAGGGAATTCAGGACAATTTACCAATTAAAGGTCGGTGGAAATTCAGAAGCATCATGAGTTTGGTGATATTTGTCATTTTTGTAGCAATATTAGTCGCTTTTTGGATGGTCTATTTATCAGCATTGGCGATGCTCTTGGCTCTCTTCGTCACTTCCTTGACATCCACGTACATCTATCAAAAGACGAGAAATATTTTGACAACAACGATTTTTCAATCAGTGATAACAGCATTCTTCTTAGGAAATTGCTACTTCTTTTTCCTCATTTAATTTTTTTTTAATCGTGATTTCGAGCAATTAAAACAATAGGAATCGAACTTTTTCATATCAAATAGAATCACGTTCTTAATTACGTCTCATTTCCTTTCAATGCATTAATTTAAAAATATTAAATGAATGATGAAAACAATAAAACGTTTTAAAACTTGGAGTCTAAAAAATGAGAATCTTAGCCATTCACTCGGATTACATCACGATAGAATTAAAGAAGAAAGCAATAAAAAGCGCAGAAGAGAAATCAAAGGAGTCCATTGATGTGAAAGATTGTTTGGTAATCTTCACGTCAGTAGAAAAAGCAGATGAGACAAATGTAGATGAGGCGTCAAGACTTTTAGTTAAGGAAGTTGAGAATATTGCTGAACAAATTAAAGAAAAGAGGATCGTTTTATATCCATATGCGCATTTGAGTTCCGATCTTTCAAAAGATCCCAATACTGCCATTTCAGTCTTGACAAATGCCGAGACGCTTCTGAAAGAAGATGGATATGAGGTTCACAGGGCAGAATTCGGGTGGTATAAGGCGTTTAAGATTTCGTGCAAGGGGCATCCACTCTCAGAGCTTTCGAGAGAATTCGTGCCAGTTGGTGCAATTCCGGGAAAAAGGAAAGAAGTTGAACAAGATATTTCGGAGGCTTTGAAAAAAGAAGAAGAATTGACTTCGACATGGTTCATACTCACTCCAGATGGAAAAGAGCATCCCATCGAGTTAAAGAAGGGGAAAATTAGCGGTTTTACATTCACGGATGAATTTAAGAACTTAAAAAAATTGATAAAATATGAGATAAAGAAAGATAGAAAGGTTGAGATGGAACCACCTCACGTGCCTCTAATGAAAAAATTTGAAATTGCAAACTACGAACCGGCAAGCGACCCCGGAAACTTACGTTATCCCCCAAAGGGTTTCTTCATGAAGAGCCAGATAGCAGATTTAGTAACACAAAACACGGTGAATTACGGGGCAATGGCCATAGAAGCACCGATAATGTACGACTATGAACACCCGACATTGAAATCTTACTTGAATAGATTTCCGGCTCGCCAATATACAGTAAATTCACCTAATAAGAGGTTGTTTTTAAGGTTCGCTGCGTGTTTCGGACAATTTTTGATGGCAAAAGACATGTTTTTAACCCATAAACATCTTCCACTTAGATTATACGAAATGACACGATATAGCTTTCGAGTGGAACAGCGTGGGGAGCTCACGGGATTACGTCGATTGCGTTGTTTTACCATGCCTGATTGCCATGCTTTTTGTAGCGATTTGGACATGGTGAAATCCGAATTAGAGAAACGGTTTGAACTTGCAAGATCAACATTAGAAGCCTGTGGTTTGCCGCTTGATGATTTTGAATTCGCAATTCGGATCGTCAAGGATTTTTACGAGAAAAATAAGGATTTCGTGCAGGAGTTCGTAAAAAGAATTGGAAAACCGGTTTTAGTGGAAATGTGGAATCAACGATTCTTTTACTTCATCTTTAAATATGAATGGAATTTCGTGGATGCGTTAGACAAAGCTTCGACCCTTGCAACAGATCAAATTGACGTGGAGAATGCAGAACGATACGGAATTACATACTTAGATGAAAACGAAGAAAAAAAGTATCCATTGATAATGCACCTCTCCCCAACAGGAGCCGTGGAGCGCGTCTTATATGCCTTACTGGAAAAAGCTCACATTCGAAAAAAGCAAGGATTGGTTCCAATGTTCCCAGTCTGGCTTTCGCCTACGGTCATACGCTTACTTCCAATTAGCGAAGAGCATTTAGCACTTGCCACCGAATTAGCTGATACATTTACAACTGAGGGCATTCGCACGGACATTGATGACAGGGGAGACTCAGTCGGCAAGAAAATACGTAATGCAGAAGCAGAGTGGATCCCGTATATCATAGTAATTGGAGATAAAGAGGTTCAATCTAAGGGGAAAGAGCTCAAGATAAGGATTAGGGAGGAAAAGGCACAGAAAGACATGAAACTTTCTGAATTAATTGACAGGATCAAAAAAGAGTTAGCCGACAAACCAAATAGACCTCTTCCGCATCCAAGACTTCTATCAACGCGCCCAAAGTTTTCATGATTTTTTCAAATTCATTTTTTTATATTAGTAAAATTCAAAAATCGTCAGATAGAAAACGATTAATGATAACTTACTTGTTTGTGATTTTTTATTACTAAATAAGAAGGCGAAGTTGAGCAATGCCAGAAATTGATGAGTTGGAAAAAAAGATAAAAGAAAAAGACCGCCAAATTGAAGAGCTTCAAAAGATCAATTTCGATTCTCAAAACCTGCTAAAGAAATTATTAATGAGTGATGATCCGGAAATAAAACGGAAAACCCGTCTTGAACTGGAGAAAGAGAAAGAGATCAAGAAGATAAAAGCCACGCTTGAAAAGAAAGAAAAAGTAATCGAAGATTTAAAGCAGGAATTTGAAAAATTTAAAAAAGAGAAATTGGTCGAAGCAACGAAAGATGCGCAAGCCAAGATCATGAAGTCAGCCGTATCAAAGATTAAAGCTCTTCAAAAAGTGCTTGAAGAAAAAAACGAAGAACTCATCGACTTGAGAAAAACAGTCAAGGACTGGAATAGAAAGTATTCGGATTTAGTAGTCAGGAATGAAGAAGAACTTTTCGAGAAAGAACGGGAAATTGAGAAGCTGGAAAAAGAATTCATATCATTTAAAGAAGAATTTGTATCAGAATTAAAAAATATTGAACGTGATGAAGAAATCATCAAGAATGCACAATTACAAGCAGAAATCACGAAACTTCAGAAGGAAAATGAAAAGTTAAATAAGAAATTAACAACCTTGCAGGAAAAAATTAATACTCTTGAATCGACCATTAAATCAAAAGATGAGGGAATCAAGGCTTTAGAAGCAAAACTAGATGCAAAAGAGCAGACATTGAATGCACTTCTTCTCGCAAAAGATTCGAATGAGGACCTACAGCAAGGTCTACAAGAAATGAGAAAAGAATTAGAAAGGGATTTGGAAATTCGAATGCAAGAATTGGAAGGAACGAGACAAGACATCATCTATTGCTGCACGGAACTTGCACGCATTCCAAATCTTTCGGACGACGAAATAGAAGATTACCTTGATGATCTATTATTGATAAGCACGAAAGAAGAGCGACTCGCCGAAATAGAAAAAATAAGACGTTTGAGGACGGGAGAGCCAATGGAAACTGAGATCGAAACGATACCGAACGAGACATCCCAACCCTTAAAAAATGAATTGTTGGCTCAGAAAGAACAATTAACGCACGTTGCCACTCAATCAAGTCATGATGATGGAACGGTCTTATCAGGAAATGCTGAGGTCGATGCAGAATTAAAACAATTAGATAATGAGCTAGATCAATTATTGGAAACAACGGAATCAAAAGAGAAAGTGACGATTGAAAACGAACCACTATTAAAACCTTCTGAGATCTTGGCACAAATCCAAGGAGTTCGAGATCTCCCTCAACATAAGTCCGAGAAAAAAGATGAAGAAGAACCCGAATTGCTTACAAATGCACCTTATCCGAGTCCAGCAGTGAAAAAAGAAGATCACCGGGAACTCTTGAAACCAGTTGAATCCGAAGAACCCGAAGAAGAATTGCTAACGAATAAACCCTTATTTGAGATTGCAAAAGAAGAAGAATCATCAAATACTAAAGAAGCAGAATTATTGGCACAAATCAAGGAAAGAATTCCCGAGATTGGGGATGATGAGGCAGAAACACTAATGAGAGATCTCATTGATGAAATTCCTTCAATCCAAAAGGAAAAAATTGAGTTTTATCGAATGACAAAACAAATAGAATCAAATTAAATTAATCATTGAAGAACGAGCTTCAATACAAGCCCGAATTCAATCATTCAAGAGGAGGAAGGGTCTCTTTAAAAATCGTGAGTCCCAAAACGAACGCCGTGATGGCAAATACAATTACTATAATTAAAACGAAGAGAAGGGGCACTCCAAAAATTAAGAAAGGAATGATGATGAATGGTGTCGCGAAAGACCCAATTTCATTTAAGAAACGAAAAATGCCGTACGTGAAACCGCGCTTATTCTTAGGTGTGAGATCGGTCCAAACGCTCTCCACGCTGCTTCTCATAAATGAACTGGAACCTGCAGTTGCAAACACCAATAGAAAAATGGCGAGCGGAGCTGAAATCGCAAATGTCATCAAAGTTCCAAACGTGAAAAGCATCATGAACGCAAAAATAGTCACCAAAAAACTTCCGATAAGAGCAGAAACTTTACGACCTTTCTTATCGGAAATGTATCCAGCAACGATAAAAAATAACATCAACCCGAGGATTGAAGCGATGGTAACGAAAATATCTTCAGAATCAGCAGGAATTAACAATAAAGGGAGCATTAGAGGAAGCGTGGTTGCAATAAAGCCCGTTTCAATGCTTTCCACGCTATAAGCAAATCCAAGAGTGGGGATTAAATTTCGTTGCAAGATTAGGTCCTTGTAGGAGACATCTGCCTTATATGATTCATCGGTGGGAAGAGTTTCAGGTATTTTAAAATGTGCAATTAGAGTTCCGACGATACCAAGAACAAAACTGATGAGAAAAATGATGGTTTCAACCATGATTGGAATGATATTTTTTAAGACGAGTGAAATGACACCACCAATTAATATTCCAACGATGTAAAGAGCATCACAATAGCTTTCTGCTTGACCGACTTTGTGATATTTTTCTGCAATATCACCTGCTAAGATGTTGAAACTTGTCATCATGAAACCACGATGCAATCCAAACACCAAAAACCCAGCGATTGCAAGGGCGATTCCAGCAAAATTAGTAAGAAAAAAACAGAATGCCGCCAAAATGCTCAGGCTGCAACCGAGTACTAAAGTAAGTTTACGTCCTTTCAGATCGGCTAAATATCCAGTTGCAGGAGAAGCCACGCCCTTCATTAGCACGTGAAAACCCGTGATCAAAAAAACGAAAATCCAACCGTCGTAATTTATATTTCCACCGAAACTTGATACGAAAAGAGATGCCAAATATGGGCTTATCATGGCAAGCATGAGACCCATTGGTAGTCCAAAAATGATATTACAATAAAAAGAACTTGCGATTTCTCGATAATAAGTCATTTAAGCCCAATCCTCAAGATTTTACTGTAAAACAGAATAAAAAATTAAACCAGGCTGCTTGAAAGCTAATAACAATGTCTTTATTAATGAGACTGTTTTAAATTTTTTTATCATGCATCTAATTATCAACCCAAAATCTGGTAATGGACGAACCGAGAAACGATGGTCTAAAGAGATCCAACCGTTATTAGACGAAGCAGGACTCAAGTATTCTTTTGAGATGACAGAATATCAAAATCATGCGACCGAATTGACGAGAATTGCAATAAAAAATGGTGAAAAATACATCATAGCCGTGGGTGGAGATGGGACTTTTAGTGAAGTTGTCAATGGTTTTTTTGAACATAACGAATTAATCAATCAGGACTGTGTCTTGGGACTCATTTCTAGTGGAACAGGTTCAGATAGCATAAGAACACTCGGGCATGAACGCGATTTTCCATCCCAAATTGAGATTCTAAAAAGCGGAATCGTGAAGAAAATAGACTTGGTAAAGGCAAAATACAAAGATTTTGATGGGAACGATACCACGCGAATTGGTTTTAACGTATTGGATGTAGGATTGGGAGGAGATGTCGTTGATAGAGTCAATCGGACCACAAAAGTCTTTGGTGGAAAATTTTCATTTTTAATTGGTTCTATTAGAGGCATCCTACACCACAAACCCACGCGGGTACGTCTTATTTTCGATGACAATGAAGAAAACGCTTATGAATGCAATGCAAACCTTGTTGTCATTGGAAACGGCAAGTATTTTGGAGGAGGAATGATGGCCTGTCCACACGCAATTAATGATGATGGGTTATTAGATATCCTCACAGCCGAAGGACTTTCACGCATGCAATTATTAAAAAACATTGGGAAGTTATATTCAGGAGAACATTTGGGAGTACCGGGTATTAGAGAACATCCAAGATGTAAAAAAGTCCGAATTGAAGCGGAAACACCCATATTTTTGGATATAGACGGAGAGCAAGTTGGAACAACCGACTGTGAATTTCAGATACTCCCAAAAATTCTAAACTTAAAAACGATCAATTCATCGAATCAGTCATAAGATAGATCCGTTCTAAAAACAAATTTTTTTTCTATTTCGATGAGCAAATAATTTATATCTGAAATTGATAGTCAAAAGAGTAATACATGATGATCAAAAAACCGTGACATGATGATCAAATCACGTGAATATGATTCTAACCATAACTAAACGTATTTTGTAAGAATTCAAGGAGTTTATCAAATGAAAACAAAAAATATTGGACTACACATTCATGAAGTTGCATTGAAACATCCAAAACAAAAAGCCATAATTCAAGGGGATAGAGTTTTAACATATAAGGAATTTGATGATAGAGTGAATGCCTTGGCTCATTTATTGACGAGTATTGGCGTAAAAAAAGGTGATCACGTGGCAGTTCTTCTATACAACTGCCCTGAATATCTTGAAATCTATAATGCTTGTTATAGAATTGGTGCAGCCGTTGCAGGAATTAATTATCGGTACAAACCTCCTGAGATTCTCTACATCATTAATGATGCAAAACCCAAAGTTTTCATTCATGGAGAAGAATTCACGAGTTCCGTTAGACAAATAAAAAAAGATTGCAAGAGCGTTGAACATTTTCTAATCGTTGGATATGATACACCAGATGGCTACTTGAACTACGACAATGAATTGATAAAACACGTGGGAAAAGAGCTGCTAGCAATAGATTTAACAGAGGATGACAAGGCATTTCTGATTTATACGGGAGGAACGACAGGGACTCCAAAAGGAGCAGTTTGGACGCACAAGGCAGTAAATGCACTCATTAATACAGGGGGATTCATGCAATGGATGATTCCGATGTTCCGCCGTATCAAGGAAATGCCGCGCCAGATGCAAAAAAAATGTCTTAGAATGTTGCCATTTCCGTGGTTCTTGGGTGCATATCCAATATTATCAATCCTCCAAACAGAAAAGAGAGTAAAGGAACTTAATGATAAGCTTTATGAAGGAGCCACTCAAAATTATCCGAAAGGCACGTTAGCAGGAAAAGCCATCATTAAAAATGTCATGCTCTGGCCACCGCCACTATTTCACATCTATGGTTGGCTCTCACACTTGGTAATTTTCGCGGGTTCGACCTTGGTCCTAACAAAAAGTAGGAGATATGATCCGCAAGAAGTATTCGAACTCGTCAGAAAACATAAGGTCACGTTCATGATGACTATTGGGGATAAAACAGCTCGAGCATTATTAAATGATCCAACATTAGACAAGAATAAAAAGTGGATCAACAAAAATGTCGTTGGAATCGTTTCAGGAGCAGCGATTTTCTCGGCTCAAACAAAGAAAAAATTATGGGAAGTTTTTCCAACATTAGGATTCTTGGATACAGTTGCTGCGACAGAGAGCATGCAACTCGTTCCTAAAGTTTACATTCCCGGAGATCGTGTATCGTCAAATGAATTCACGCGGTTACCTCCCGACCAGATGCGGATTGTGAATGAGAAGGGTGAAGATGTTAAGCCCGGTGAAATGGG
Organism: Candidatus Helarchaeota archaeon; assembly: GCA_029838215.1. GTDB lineage: Archaea > Asgardarchaeota > Lokiarchaeia > Helarchaeales > RDOG01 > JALGVI01. The sequence continues at coordinate 33,392 of JALGVI010000006.1, forward strand.
CGAAGGCTATTTCAAGGCAGGACCGACAATGAAAGAATATCTAGGAGCAAAAGAAAAAACGGCTAAAACAATAGTGGATGGCTGGATCCATAGCGGTGATTTGTACAAGCTTAACGAAAACGGAAAGACAATCACCTTAATAGGGAGAATAAAGGAGACCATAAATACCGGGGGCGAAAAAATCCATCCGCCCGAAGTGGAAGACGTTCTTGAGAAGCATCCAAAAGTTCTCGAAGCTGTTGTCATTGGAATTCCCGACCCGGAGTGGGGACAATCTGCTTTAGCCCTGATAATTCTGAAGAAAAAATATGAAAATGAAAAAAATGAGGAAACCAAAAAAGAACTCATAGAATTCGTGAAAAGCAAGTTGGCACGCTATAAAGCACCGCGATTCATTGAATTTGTTGATGCCTTTCCCACGAGTCCTGCAGGAAAGACCCTTCGGGGAAAACTGAAAAAGAAATATGAAAAATACGTAGAATTTGAGTAGTTGGTAAAAGATGACTGTAAAATTGTGGAAAAAAGTCGCATCAAACGTCGTTAGGGGTGGAGCCATTCCGTTTCCGATAACAGACACGATCATTGAATTTCTACAAACGATAATGACGGAAGAACAAGCAAGATTCCTCCTGATCTTCAAACGGGCTTCCTTGAATTTAGAACAAATAAAATCAAAGGTGGACATGAGCGAAAGCGACATTCTCAAGATGCTCGATTCTCTAATGAAGAATGGGATAATTTCGGGAACGAAAAGCCGTAGCAAAGGAATCATGGTTTATACGTTGATGCCGCCATTTCCAGGATTGATCGAGTTTTCCTTGATGAAAGGAGAGATGGGCGAGAAACAAAAGAAATTGGCAAGAATCTTTGAGAAGTTGGTGGGAGAACTACGGGATGGAACACAAAAAGTTTATGATGAAGTAATGGAACAGATGAAGAACTTTCCACCATTTTCTCGTGTAGTTCCTGTTGAGGAATGCGTGCAACCGGGTCAAGAAATAGTTTTACTCGCGGAAGACGTGTCCAAGCTCATAGATCATTACGAAACGATTGGTGTCGCTCATTGCTATTGCAAGCAGGAACGAACCTTGAATGGAGAACCATGTAAAGTTACTGATTCACGAGAACATTGCTTGTTATTTGGCAAGGCAGCCGAGTTTGCAACAGAACAGGGATTTGCCAGGAAGATCTCTCAAGAAGAAGCAAAGAAGATAATGAAAGAAAACGAAGATCTCGGATTGGTTCACAAGGTATTCCACGCTCAATTAAACATGAAAAAAGATATAGATGGGATTTGCAGCTGCTGTAAGTGTTGTTGCGGATTATTCCGTTTATATTATACGGGCGTCGCGCCATTTCATACGATGACGTCCTACATGGCAAGAATAAATGCCGATGAATGCGTTGGTTGCGGAACCTGCGTCGAAAAGTGCCCGATGGAAACTATCACCATAGAGGATAATTTAGCAGTCATTGGTCAAGAAAAGTGCATAGGATGCGGCGTGTGTGCACATCTTTGCCCACAAGGAGCCATAACCATAGACCGCACGGGTCCAAGAGAAGTGTTTCTCCTTCCTCCTAAAATCAATGCTGCCTAACTTTTTTTAATCCTTTATCATTTCAATAAAGGCACCGATTCTGGTTTCGATTTGACCAAGATTTTCGTTCATGTTGTGAAATGAAATATCAACAATTGGCACGCCTAACTCGATCAAGCGATCTTTAAAGAGCTTGTAAGCAGGCGTGAAGCTCTTGCACCCATACACGCTATTAAATATCACGCCATCAAGTTTCAAATCCTCGACGATTTTCACCCAATGTTTTATCACGGTATTATTGTCAAGCCAATGCTCTGCAACGTTTATCAGGTATTTTGAATAATTTTCAATTGGATCGCCTGTTTCCTTTATGGGATCTAAAACACCCAGTGAAACCCAATCCGCAAATAGGAGTCTACCGCCCAGATTACTTGTAATGGTCATTATTTCGGGTTCGAAGCCCCCAAACATTGGGGCATGGAGGATTTTTGGCACGTCTGAAAGGTCTTTTTTACTATCACGTTTTAATTCCTTGGCCAGGTTCATCATTAATCGATCAAAATACTTGGAGCCTCTTCCCAGACGGTCTGGATAACCGAAATGTATCATTGAAAGAACGTAGATGAAAGCACGCGGATCAAGTGCTGTTATATCCTGAGCCCATATTTTAAGGATTTCAAGATAATTCCGTGATATTGAGTTATGAAGCTTGATTTCATCTCGAAGTGCTTCTTCAGAAAAAGGACGTTTTGTAAATTGTTCGATCTCTTTAATAACGCGTCGGACTTCGCTAATTTGATAAGGCAGGCTTTCTTCATTAATCTCTTGGGGAATATCAAGAAAAGTTAATGGCGTTGCACCAGCACAATCTTGAAAGAATTTAGTGAACCATCCGCATCTAGTACCATATCCAATGGAAAAATCAATATTTTTATAATGCTTCATCAAAGCACCATAATACACGCGCGTTCCAAAGCAGGCATCCATTGGAAAATTATTGTCATCGGATGATTTTATGTATTCACGGTAATTTTTCCAAAGTCCTCCAAGAATGCCTTCTTCAGCCATTTTATCAAGGTATGGCTTGGCTATTGTCATATTAAGCAAACCTAAACCTCGAACTAGCGAGCGCCCCCCTAGGAGTGATCTTGCTAACCGCATCAATCGAAGTTCATTATCTGCAACGAAACTTCCCAATCGATACATCGATATAGATGTACAACCAGCAGCTTCTAGTAATTCTGTTCCTGGTGGAAGGATGATTGAGCAGGTGGTTTTGCCTCGGGTTTTTGCCATTCGAACCTGTTTTTCACCAGAATAATAATCCAACATTAATGTTAACGTGTGTTCCCGGAGAAAATTATCTATAAGATCAGTCATTCAAGCATCTCCCTGAAAGCTTCTAAACGGGTCGTTATCTGCCCCGTACTTTGAGTATAGTCGCGTTCTAATTCTAGAACGGCAAAATCTTCATTCTTTAATTGATTTTTGACCGAATGTTTTGTTCCAACATAAGGATCACAAAACTTCAGCACGTGTAAGATAATACCTTTTATTTGCAGGCTTTTTGCCTGCGAGATGAGTTTTTGAACTCTTTGCGTTGTATCGAACATTCTAGACGAATAATGTTCGCTCAAATAGAAGTTGGCTAACGATTCAAGCGAGTCTCCACCAGGGACTGCGTTTTCGTGATAAAAAATTGATTCGGAATCGTTGTATTTGATGAAAAATCCACATTCTTCTATGACATTTAAAATGGGATCACCAAAACCAACATATGAACCAGTAAAAGCGATCTCAGGATCGCCCGAGGATTGCTTTTCAGCATCTCGTTCGTAATCATTAAGGCGTTGAAGAAGTCTTTCGGGACCTAGTAAATAAAACTCGTTTAAAATATCCTGAAAATCAGCACCCATTCCAAATTCTAAAGCATGTTTGTGAAGTTTTTCCCGAATCTGATTGTAAAGATTCATGGACTGATGAATTTGTTCTTGCGAAATTTGCACGTTCAACGTTTTTTCGAGATTCTTTTTTAAATTTTGGAGAGACGTGCGATAAAATTGAATGGCTTTGGGATTGTTCACCCAAGGAATCGGCAAACGGATTAGCGGTATGTTAAAATATTTCGTAATGTACTCGGATCCACAAAGATCACCGTTGCAATAATTGCCACCAATAAATGCATCAATAAGTGAGAGAAATTCGTGTCCTTCTTCTAAAAAACCAAGGATAGATCTTGTAAGTGGGCAAGTAATTGCCGTTAAATATTCCATTCCTTTCATGCAGATTTCTTCGGATCCAGAAAAACTGATGCGCATGGGTAGTGCCCCACTGGCGTGAATGATTTCTTCAGGAACCATTTGATGAGCCATGATGCCCACGATCTTGGTGCCATTTTCTTTTTTCTGCTTTAATTCTTCCAAAATTTCTAATTTATCCAAGCAATCACTTCAAGAACTGATTTTGAGCAATAATTCAATCGAGTTAGACAAAATTTTGTCTAGCACTAAAATAAATTGGACCTTAAAATACTTTTTACTTAGAATGTTTCATGACAATTACAAGAGATTCTAATAAAATCTTGCATTTGTTTGAATTATAACAAAATCTAGCCTTGAAGATGATAAAGTGCCTGATTCGAATTTAGAAAAAGAACATGATCAAGAATTTCCTCGCCCGGGGTCTGCGATTTATAACATGATCAAGAGCAATCCCGAGGAAAGGAAAAAAACGTTAAAAAAATGGAAACGCATGAACAAATATCTCACGATTCCATTTTATCGAATTAGATTATTGCCATTATTTGGTTTTGGAAGGGTCTTTCTTTTATTGACAACGATTGGGCGAAAATCGGGGAAAATCCGCCGCACGCCATTGGAGTATCACCGGATCGATGGAAAGATTCACATATTTTCGGGCAGGGGAGAGGAAGCAGACTGGCTTAAAAACTTAAGGGCAAATCCAGATAAAGTCCATGTTCGATACGGATTCCATTCATTTAAACCAAAAATAGAAATAATTGAAGACAACAAAGAAAAAGAAAAAGTCCTTCATTGGTATGTTACCAAGCATCCAAAAGCAGCAAAAATGCTTTTCGGATGGGATCCTAAACGTGATGATCCCGGTCAAGTTGATTTGTCTTCTCTAGAAGATATCATAACGATAATCAAGTTGCAGGAACCATCAACAGAACAGGAATCGTAAAAATTAAGAAATATCTGCAGACGTCGGTGATAAGTCCTTAGCAATCCCGAGAAGGGCAATCAACTTACCATTTTTATCATGGATTGGCTTTACAACAAGACTTGCCATGAATTTCTCACCATTTTTGCGAACAAGATTAAGAATTTCTTCAAATTTTCCTTTTTCTTTTATGTTTTTAAGAACCCGTGGAATGATTCCATTACGATCTTCTTGAGGGTGAAACATGGCAACTTCTTTACCAATAACTTCCTCGGATTTCCACCCGAAAATCTTTTCGCTCCCTTTATTGTATGTTAAAATCCTTCCTTTCATGTCGGCTGTATTTATAGATAAATCAACGGTCTCAAGGATTAATTCGTTAAGTTCGTGAATCCTTCGGAGTTCATCTTCAGCATTTTTCTGATCGGTAATATCTCTGACAAAGACGCCAGCAAGATCCTTCCCAAAATGAAAGCCCCTTGCTTCATAATGGCGTTTTTCTTTTTTGACATCAAGCGCGAAGGTGAAAACTTGCGGTTCTTTTGTTTCAAAAAGCGTCTTGATCTTTGAAATAGCGGTTTTTTTCAGATCTCCGGTCAAAAAGTCATCGATTTTACTACCGCGTAAATTTTCAGGTAGCGAGAATAATTGTTCAGGATCGCCTTCAAAATTAACAATTCTAAAATCAGAAGAAATCAAGAAAAATAAATCGGGAGTTATTTCGAAAATTCTTCTAAACTTTTCTTCAGATTCAATTATTTTTTCTTCAGACCGTTTTCGTTCTGAAATGTCACGAATGATGGCTAAATTGGCAACATCACCATCCCATTCTATAAGCCCACCGCTGATTTCCACGTCAATTATTGTCCCATCCTTCCGGCGAATTTTTGCCTCAATAAGATCAGGTATGTTTTTTCCTTTTATTCGATCCTCGTAGCGCTTCTTTAACTTATTTATATCTTCCTCAGTGGCGATGAAATCGGTAAATAGCCTTCCTTCAATATCCTCTTTTTGATAACCGAAGACTTCGTTTGTTTTCTTGTTAAAAAAAACGATTTTACCATTTTTTATGATTACAATCGTGTCATTCGAACGCTCTATTAATTTTCTATACTTCTCTTCGGATTTATATCGTTCATTCTCCAGCTTTTTACGAACTGATATGTCACGTATTATTGCCAAGTCAGCTGGACGCCCATTCCAATCCACGATCCCCGCGCTCACTTCAGCGTCCAAAAAACTTCCATCTTTTCGTTTGATTTTTATTTCGTAAAGCGATGGAACACCCTTACTAGTAATGCGATCTTCATATATTTTCATGATTTTTTTAATTAGAGCATCACCTGCAAGGAATTCTTGAAAAGGCCTCCCTTGCATCTCTTCGCTTGAGTAGCCGAACATTTCAACTGCTTTTTTATTATTAAAAACGATGAAACCGTCTTGAATGATTATGATTGAATCATTTGAACGCTCGATTAAATTATTGAATTTTCGTTCAGATGTTTCTCTCTCTTTCCGAATGGCTTCTTCTAGCCTTTTCTTATCCGTGATATCTCTTGCAAAATGTGCAACAGCGATTACTTCATTCTGGTTAAAAATGGGATATACTAAATAATTATACCAACGGTTATTCTTTGCATCGAGGTGTTCAACAGATACATGTCTTTTCTTCTCTAATGCGTCCTTAATTGGACACTCAGCACAAATAACGTCATTTCCGTGAAAGATAAGATGACAGGGCTTGCCAACAATGTCTTCATTTTCTCTCACGTTATGATACAAGCGAGCAAGACGATAGGTGGCTTTATTAGCCTTAATTATGTTTAAATTTACATCTTGAATGATGACAATATCGTTTATTGACTCAAAAAACATGTTTAACAGAAAGTTGATGTATTCGACTTTCAAAAGAAAGTCTGATTTATCGCGAAGCTCGTTAGGCATTTTCCCCAGCCATCTATTTTAATATTTTTAATAAGGAAATCCGATCAAAAGCCCTTCCGCTTGAGACGAAATTATCCCGATTACTTCGTTTCTGACATATATCAGTAATTAGACTTATTTTAAATTCTTTTGGCAATACCGAGCAGAGCAATTAGTTTCTTATTCTTATCATGAATTGGCGTAACAACTAAATTCGCAAGTAAGGTTTCGCCATTTTTGCGCACGAGTCTAACGGCTTTTTCGAATTTACCTTTTTCTAAGGCATCTTTTATGATTTGAGGAACAAGGGTCTGGTGGTCTTCTTTAGGATGAAAAATTTTTATTGATTTACCGATTACTTCTTCGGATTTCCACCCGAATAACTTTTCGCTTCCCTTGTTATAAGCCAATAATTCTCCGTTTAAGTCGGAAATGTTTATGGGAAGATCGACGTTATCAAGAATGAGCTGATTAAGTTCACTCGTTTTAGTTAACTCCTCTTCGATCTTGCGTTGTATTGTCAGATCCCGTATAAAAATACCGACTCTATCTTCAGAAAAGTAGAGGTATTGTGCTTTAAAATATCGCTGAATGCCTTCAATTGTGAGAAAATATTCCAGACTTTGGGGTTCTTTCGTGTTTAATGTTTTCCGAATACTCTCCAGACAGGTTGCTTTAAGATCATTTGGAAGAAGATCGATCATTTTCATGCTGAGAAATTCTTCGGGAGGAGCATAAGTTTTCTCAGTTGCACCCCAAAAATCAAGAATTCTTGAATCACCAGAGACCAAGAAAAATAAGTCAGGTATTGCTTCGAGAATTGTTCGAAACCTTTCCTCGAAGTCCTTAATAGTTTTTTCTGCAAATTTACGTTCGGAAATGTCTCGAACGACTACGAGAGCAGCATATTTACCGTTCCACTCAAATAAACTTGTATTATATTCAACATCGATAATGGACCCGTCTTTTCGACGGATTTTTAACTCGGTAAGAGAAGGAATTTCCTTTCCCGCAATGAGATCATTGTACTGCTTGATAAGAGCGGGAATTCCTTTTTTTTCGGGAAAGAAAGATTTTAAATGAGTTCGCCTTAATTCTTCGTCAGCATAACCAAACATTTCATTTGTTTTACTATTGTTAAAGACCGTATAACCGTCTTGAACTATGATGATTGCATCATTTGATCTATTAATTATGGAGCGATATTTTTCTTCAGACTCTTTCAGTTTTCGCTCTGTCAGCTTGCGTTCGGAAATGTCACGAATTATTACCAAGTCTGCTGGTTTTCCATCCCATTCGATCATTCCCCCACTAATTTCCACGTCGATAATCTGGTCTTTTTTCCCACGAATTTTTGCTTCAACTACGGAAGGAAGGACCTTTCCGGACATTCGATCCAAGTAGCGCTGATAGAAAGACTTCGCTTCATTTGGATCAGGAATGAAATCCGTGAATGGACGTCCTTGAACGTCTTCTAATGAATAACCGAATGTATCTTGAGCCATTTTGTTATTATAGACAACGTTTCCATCTTGAATGACAATAATTGCGTCATTAGATCTCTCGATCAATGTCTGAAATTTCTCCATTGACTTGTGTCGTATTTCTTCCATCTTTTTCCGTTCTGAAATATCTCGAACAATAGCCAATCCTGCTGGTCTTCCATCCCATTCAATCATGGCAGCATTCATCTCAACATCCACGGTGGTGGCATCTTTTCGCTTAATCCTTACATTAAATAGGGATGGAAATGCTCCTTTTTCCAGTCGATCTTTGTATTGCTTGAAGATTGCCTTTGTTTCTTCTTTTCCATCGATAAAATCCTTAATTTGAAGATTCTTTATTTCATCAGAAGAGTATCCGAGGATTTTTGTTGCAACCTTATTGTGAAAAACAGCCCGTCCATCTTGAATGATCATTATCCCATCATTTGACCATTCAATGAGATTTCTATATTTCATCTCCAAGTGCCGCCTTTCTCGTTCAATTGATTCTTCATATTGCTTTTGTGCCGTGAGGTCTCTTACCACGCAGGCCATGGCAACGACTTTGTTACCATCAAAGATAGGGTAAACGAGATAATTGTACCAACGCTTGTACCTGGGATTATAAAATTCAACGGACGTATTTGTCTTTTTTTGGATGGAATTCGAAATCGGACAGTTTTCACATTCAGTTTTACGTCCATAAAAGACGAAATGACATTTTTTTCCTACAATATCTTCTGATACGTGTATGTGATTGTTTAATCGAGCCAATCTATATGCCGCACGATTTCCTCGCATGATTCGAAAATTTAGGTCCATTAAAACCATTAAATCGCTTGCTGATTCAAAAAATAAATCTAAAAGGCTTTTAGAATAATCTAAATGCTTTCGGAGTAACTCTCTATCGAGACCATCCTTACTCATTTACCCCAACCATTCTTTATATCGAATTTATTTACTGCACGCCTTAAGTCAGACGAAAATATCCCCAAAATTCATCGTTTCCTGAAATCCATTTGCGTGCGCTCGAGAATTTATTACTAAAACTTATTCATTTCGCATCATATTAAAATTTTTTTAGCTCAAAGAAGTGAAATCGAAAAATGAAGTTTTTTCGAGTTTGGCTTATCAATTTCATTACATGTATAACCATCTGTCTAGTAAATTAATAGGGAATTTAAGGAAATGAGTAATTCATTCCATGAAATCAAAAATCCTTTTTGGAGGAGAATAATTCAGGATGATCATTTCTTCTCGCATGTTATCTCCTTTTTTACAGGTCACGCTGTAATTGACTTCGGTAGGAATCACGTGGAAACCCGAGAATTTGTTGACTAAGTCTCGGTTTAAAGTGAGAATGAATTTTCCTTTTATACCCCGTAATACTTTAACCAACTCATCATAATTGAACTTGATCCCATAGGAATAATCGGTGTCATAGGGTGGATCAAGAAAAAAGAGCGTGGTAGGACGATCAAATCTCTTCATTAGGTCCTTATAGTCAAGATTCTCAATAATGGCGTTCTGAAGCCGCTTGTGAGCTTTTTTTACCAAATCGAGTCCCGTGAACAAGCTACTTTTTGCTTTTTTATCGGGTGTGGATGCAAATGGAGAATTACACCTTCCTTCTTTATTAAATCGGAACAAACCACCATAACTGCATTTGATTATGTAATAAAGCCGAAATGCTTTTTCAATGTCATCCAATTCGTTCCAATTGCTCTCCCGATATTCCATGAAAAGATCTCGACTCACCAGAGCATATTCAAACTTTTTCAGGAAGATGCCGAGGTCATCCTTTATGACACGGAAGAAGGTGATAAGCAATTGATTGTTATCGTTAATGACTTCGATTCGTGAAGGTTTTTTATGGAAGAAAACGCTTCCGCCACCAAAAAAAGCCTCAACATAACACTGATGGGATGGAAAGAGCGAAACAATTTTCTGTCGTAAAAGACGCTTGGAACCGACCCATTTAATTGGACTGTTCATTGTTTCGAACCCTTCTCCATGAATGAAATGATATCCCTTTGCCTGTTTTTCTCTCGGGATTCATCACGCAAGTCACGTATCATCACCCTTGCTTCGGCAATGTTTTGGTCTATCGTGGGCTTGCACGCGGGATTGATTTCAAAACCGATGAAATTACGGCGATTTTTAACGCAAGCAACAGCCGTCGTTCCGTTGCCCATAAATGGATCCAAAACCACTGCTTTTTTTCCATTTTCCATCGGTCTTGAAGAATATTTGATGAATTTTTCAACGAGTTCTTCTGGAAGTTTTGTTGAGTTCTTTATTTTTCCGCGATTATATGGTCGTTTGATTTCCCAAACATTCTCCATGTAATTCAACCAATATTCATCCATGGCTGATACAGGAGACCCGACATTCTGAGAAGAGAGATTCATCACGTCTTCGGGATAATGATCTATTTTATTGAAATAATACTTTTTCGGGTTTTTCACGAGAAATAACACGTGATAATGACTGGATACGAACTTTCGTTTAGTAAAAACACCAAACTGGTACTTCCAAATGATATGATTCACCGTAATGAAACCCGCTTTCGCTATAGCATTCAAAATTTCCCGTAATTTGGTCCAGCCAGAAATGAGATAAAATGAACCTGTATTCTTTAAAACTCGATAAACCTCCTTTATCCATCCATGAGAAAACTCTTCATAATCTTGCTTTATTTCAGAATAACCGGGAATGACAAGACTCGCCTTTCTATTATATTGAGACCCCATTTTATCAAAATTAATTCCAAAAGGAGGATCGGCGATCACGAGATCTATTGATTCATCGGGAATGCGCTCTGCCATGCCTTGAATGCAGTCTTCATAATAAATTTTGTCGAGTTCTAACAAATTATTCGAAAACTCCACGTCTAACTTTTGAACTAACGTTAATTATAAGAATTATTTGAATAATTGGAATATTAAAGGATTTTTTCAAATTCATTTGAATTAAAGTGGTTGAAATGGGTTCTAAAGTTGAACGCGTGATTCAGTTAATATTGGATGACGTGCGAGCTGACCAATTTTTCCAATTACTTGATGATGGAAAGTTGCCAAAAATTCGAAAATATCTTGGAGACGGCATCCGTGGTAATTGCACGAGCATTTATCCTGCCATTACCGTTCCAGCGCGCTTGACATTATTAACAGGGGCATATCCTGATGCCTATTCTGTCCCGGGAATGCACTGGTATGAACGTCGCACGAATAAAATTCACAATCATGCTTCCCTGCACAGCTGGGACATCCCGGAAATGTTAGGAGATCGTGTGAAAACGCTTTACGAACAGGTAAGCGGAAATACGGCAGATTTATTTACTTTAATGCACCGCGGCGTAGATTATAACTTCCCTACGAAGGCACAAACCGTGGGGATATATATTTGGCATTTTTACATCTTGAGAACCAGTGTCGTGAAAGCAAATGAATTCACGGTCAATAAAATTCTTGACATGTTCACGAAACCGAGAAAATATTTTGGAAATTCAGACCCACCCAGATTTATTTCGGCATGGTTTTTTTCTTCAGACGACCTGATGCATGATCACGGATATGATTCCCGAGAGTACATTTCCAATCTGATCGATATTGACAGACAAATAGGGGTTCTAATCGAAGGAAACAATAAGCATGACGGATTAAAACAACAGGGATATTTAGATGATACGGTTTTCATTCTTTCCTCTGATCACGGTAACTATAAAGCCAAGCGTCAGGTTATACTTGAGCCATACTTTCAACAACACGGCTTGATCCCAATAAAGTCGGGTAAGAAAAATAGAGGCAACTTCGATGTTGCAATGGGAGCGGTTGGTCAGTTTTATTTTAAGGGAAAAGATCCGAACAGTCGTCCGACTCAAGCAGAGCTGGAAAAATATGGACCAAATGAACTAAACCTATTGAAAATCCTGCGCGGTATTGATGGAATGAAACTACTCTATTATCGAGATGATGAGAATACTCCAAAAAAAGGAATGGTCCACGTAGAATATTTGGAAGATGACACGATCATTGAAGGAACAATTGAATATGAAGGAGAGAAAACACGTTTAACGTTACCCGGAAAAGATTTCTTCGGGTATTCCGATGACAACATGGGTGCAAAAATGCTGGATGGAAAGTTTCACACGCTTGATGAGTGGATTCAACACACGCACCACTTGGATTTCCCAGCAGTTGCAGATTATGTCGTTCGACTTTTCAAGAATCCAAATTCGTGTGATGTATTATGTTCTACATTAGGGGAAACCATTTTTAACTACGAACATGGAAAAACACAAAATTCGCACGTGTATGGACATGATATTGCAACACATACAGGGATGACAACACCTCTCCTCATTTCAGGCTCTAACATCACCACGAGAACCCTTGACCATGCAAAGAGTTCAGATTTGGTTCCGACCATTGTAAAATTATTGAATGGAAACCTGGCACCTTCCGTGGTTGGTAGAAGCCTTGTCTGATCTAGAGAGGGATCTTGAGCAATTATCCGAAATCATATCAATGATTGCACGCGAGAACATCAACAATCCAGCAATAGACAGAAAACAACGACACTTCGTAACTTGGAAGAACTGTTATTTCACGGTTCATTCTTCAAACATACCTGATATCGAATTAATTGATTTTTTTTCAGCAGAATCAGCACGAGTATTGTTAGCATACCTATTATTCATTAAAAAAAATGCAGAATTATTTCACGTCGAGTGGAGTGCATTCAAGTTTAACACGAATTCCTTTCGAGCTATGGCAGATAGAGTTAAAAAACAATTACTTCCCAATTTTATCGAGTTGACCTTTTATTTTTGGTCATGGCTCAACCCCCATGAGGAAAACTCGATTCTAGATGATTGTGAACGGCAACTTTCTTCAGTTCTCTTGCGAATTTTTTCATCATATTCTGATGAGGAGATAAATAAAATCTTCGAAACTCCAGTAGGGCGTTTACCCAGTCAAAAACAAAAGGACAAAGGAGAATTTTACACGGAAATGGGTATCGTGGATTTCATACTTGATGAAATTGGGTACACGACACGACTGCACGATAAAAGAATTTTAGACCCTGCTTGTGGTACCGGAAATTTCATTGTAAAAGCACTACAAAGATATATTAACGACTCGTTGCAAGTAGTTCAAGCGAGATCTTATCTGCAAATCTTGGAGAATCTCTTGAATGTTCCACACGTGGTTGGAATGGACATTGATCTTTTTGCATGTTGCATGAGTAAATTACGTTTTCTTCACGTGATAAACGATTTAGTCCTTGAGGCAAAAAAACGAAACGATTCTTTTGTTATCAAAAGCATTCCAATCTACTTTACCGATTCATTAATTCCTGATGATTTTGAAGAAGATGGTTTAAAAAAAACAGAAGATTATTTGATTTTGGAATCCTTGAAATCCACGCAAGCATGGGATTTTGTCGTGGGAAATCCCCCTTACATTCGTGCCACGCGTTTTAGAAGCTCGAAAAGAAGCAAATATCGAAAAATTTTTCCTAACATCGCAAGTGGGGCATTCGACATCTCCATTTTATTTCTTTTTAAAGGAGTGGAGTGGTTGAAAGAAAAAGGTAAACTCGGATTCATCATCACGAATAAATTCTTCATCAATAAATACGCAGAACCATTACGGGCTCACTTATTACGCGAAACAAACATCCTTACAATTGTTGATTTAACAAGTTCAGATGTTTTCGAGAACAGGTATGTATCCACGACAATTTTTATCGCAGAAAAAACTCGGCGTCCAATGAACGAAGTGCGAATAATACGTGTTAAAAATAAATCCCCAGAAGCAATTCACGAGTTGATGATGCTCAGGACGAAAAAATTTCCATTTTCATCGAATGAGTTACAATGTCACGTTAAGGAACAAAGTGAATGGGAACGAATCCCCGGCAATGTCTTTCAAATTTTTAATGATTATAATTTGAAAAACATCATTAGAAAAATACAGGGAGATGGAACTTTAAAATTGAAACAAATCGGTAAAATTCACGGAGGAATAATGGGGTTTAATTATCATTCATTACGTCCTTTAGTAACAGATGAGAAATTGGGAAAAAATCAGTTAAAACTCCTAACACCGGGTCTCATCCGACATTTTCGCGTGCTCTGGGGAAAAAAATCCATGAAATTATTTAGACGAAAAGAAACGGGCGATGAACCTGTTAAGTATAAAACTCCTTTTCTTAGAATCGATTCAAGCTTGATTTCAGATAATACGGCTAGCGTGTTTAGAAAGAGAAAGATTCTCATTAGAAGTGTTGCCCGAGAGTTGACGAGCTTTCTCGATGAAAAAGGTGAATATGCTTATGCCGTGGCAATATTTGCCTTGCATGACCTGAAAATCCCGGTTCAAACACGAGATTTATTAACAGAAAAAAACGATGACGACAACATAAATGGTTTCCAACATTACTGCGTTGCATTATTAAATTCAAGCCTTCTAGATTTTTATCATAAGTTTAATCATGCCCTGGGGCGCATTCCCAAAGGCTCTTATAGGTATACAAAAGAGATGCTCCAAGATTTGCCGATAAAAATTCCCGCAAACCAATCAGAGCTTGAGATCTACAACAAGATCAGGAAACTTTGTCAGGAAATTCACGAATCAAATCAAGATTTAGAAAAAGTTGAAGGAGACATTAATTTTAACAAAAAAGAATTAGACAATCTAATTAAAATGATGTACGGAATAACAGCAGACGAATGGAATGGTATCGAATCGTTTCTAAAGATGAAATAAAAAGACCGTTCCTTTTTCAATTAAAAATGAACTAATCATATTTAATTTGATCATAAAATTCCTTGCAAAATTCCAAGACCTCTGGAATCGGTGCAATCCTGCCGGACTTTAAACGGCGAATGATCCAGCGAAAACTCGGATGTTCCATTATCTTCAGGTCCTGTCCGAGCTTGGCTAATTTATCGATGCTAATTCGGTTCAAGTCTTTCACGGTCTCTTTTGGAGTTGCTGGCAATATTTTTTTCCTTTGTTCTCTTTCCTTTCTTTTTCGAGCTTGTTCGATCCTTTTTCTTTCCCGTTCTTCAAGGATTTTTTTAAAATTTTCCATCAGGAAGCCTCCAGAACTTTTGTTGCTATTGCATGAGCATTATTAATTAAGTCTTCCAGAATTTCGTTCTTCAAGATCTCTTCGATTTTCTTGTTAAAAGTTGAAATTCGTTGAGTTTTAAATAACTCGAGATACATGTCATAAAACAAGAGAAAAGCCTGTGAAATCGTCTTGATATCCCCCATGAATGTTTTCTTTTCTTGTTTTTCCAAGATATCCTGAGCTTTATTAGCCAAAATTCTTTTTACCGTGGAAGGAAGCTCGGGATACTGCGTTATTTCTAAGTCGATTTGGAATTTTTTTGCCAATTGCTTGAGAGGTTCCAAATAATCTTCTCTATCTAAAATATATTGCCGGTTCTTTATCTTAATCACGTCGAATTTCTTCTGTTGTCCCAAAAAATTGGAGCGATCCTTGACAGACATGCCTTCTGGATAATTTATTTTTATCAAGTAATCCAAACGGATTCCTCCATTTACTTCCCATTTAAATCTTGTTTATGAGCCATTTATATTTATAATTAGCGGTTTATGTTCTATTTACTTTTCCTTTATTTTTCATTTATCTTATTTAAAAGGAGGAAATCCTGCAATTGATCCAAAAACAACAGCATTTTCAAGGAATTACATGTAATGATCTTGAACCAAATTAAGACTTATTATTGAATGATACCGAGCCATCACCAAGATATTACGTGCCTGATCCGACTGAAACTAAAAAGAAGATATTTTGTTAAAGAAATTGAGTTAGGGATTTTGCATCATTCGACTTCTCTTTAGGGAGGAAGGGAAATATTTCGGAATTAAAACGAGCCTTTTTCTTGATTATTGATTCGTATTCCTTGTTTATTTCGAATCCTATTACATTTCTACCCAATCGTCGGCATGCAAGGATGGTACCACCACTCCCACTAAAAATGTCCCCTACCCAATCACAAGGATCAGATGAGATCTTTATGATTTTTTCGAGCATGACAATGGGTAATTGACAGGGATGCCCCTTAATTCTGTCGGGGTCATTTCCACGATTGTATTTTGGCCAATACCACACGTCATTTTCATATTTTTCACCCTTTCGTTTTGTATTTGGGTTCGAGTATTGTGGATAAAATTTGTAATTCTTCTTGTCCTTCACGAGAAAGAGAATGTGATAATGACTCGTGACATATTTTTTCTTGGTAAACACGCCCCAGCTGAAATGCCAAATGATATGATTGAGCAGCGTAAAATTTGTTTTTTTTACGGCGTTTAGGATTTCCCCAATTCTTGTCCAACCGCTAATCACGTATAAAGAACCGTCAGGAGTCAAGGCATCAAAACACCGTGAAATCCACTTATAGGAAAAAATCTCATATTCGTCGGCGGTGAATTTATCATCGTATAAGATATAATCAGAAGCACCATATTCATGACTGCTCTTGTCAAACTCCAGACCAAAAGGAGGGTCTGCAATCATGAGATGGAATTTTTCCTTGTACTTCGGCAACAAATCCATGATGTCGCCAATGATGAGTTCATAATGGGGTTTTTTTGGTTCACTCATTTAAAATCAGGTTTTTTTCTTTTTGGACTTTTTCTTTTTCTTTGTTTTTTTTGCAGTCTTTGATTTTTTGGCTTTTTTAGTTTTTTTCGCTTTTTTGGCCTTCTTCTTCTTTTTTGGTTTTACCACTTTTTCTTCCTTTTCGGGCTCTTCCGGCGTTTCTTCTTCCGCGGGCAATTCTTCTTTGGCGGGTTTTTTCGCCTTTTTCACTTTTTTCTTTTTCTTCTTGGCTTTTTTCGTTCGGGCTCTTCCGGCGTTTCTTCTTCCGCGGGCAATTCTTCTTTGGCGGGTTTTTTCGCTTTTTTCACTTTTTTCTTTTTCTTCTTGGCCTTTTTCGCCTTTTTGGCTTTCTTCTTCTTTTTTGGTTTTGCCACTTTTTCTTCCTTTTCGGGCTCTTCCGGCGTTTCTTCTTCCGCGGGCAATTCTTCTTTGGCGGGTTTTTTCGCCTTTTTCACTTTTTTCTTTTTCTTCTTGGCTTTTTTCGTTCAACAGGTGATAATTCTTGTATTTTAACTTCGGTGGCGTCTTCGAGCGTGATTTCAACGGGTTTTCGTTCAGATGGAGGTGCTTTCGTTTCATCCACGACTGCTTTTGATCCTGCTTGCCGCTCTTCGATCATCGGGCGTTCCACGAGAGGCATCACGATTTGTGGTTCTAAAGAAGGTTGTTCTTCAGAGCTTGCTTCCAATTCTGCGATGCGTTCTTTAAATTCTTTATCAATTCGTTCACTCAAGTACTCATTTACTTCCAAAAGAGTTGACTCGTCCACGTTTTCAATTTCAAATAAAAAGTCCCGCTCCACCTCGAGTTTCACTTCAAACAAGGTCTTGGTTTTTAATAAATCAGAATAAAGCAATTGGATGACGTGATCGATGACGTATTGAGCCCTGTTTTCTTTCGTTAATTTATATCGATTTAATATGAGATGCATTACCTTTCCCTGCTTCAAGAATACCCAATTATTCTTAACGCCAATCTCGGGTGGCTCTACACCAATCAAGCGGCATTTTTGCCGAATATCTTCCAATAGTTCTTTAGAAATAAAATCAAACCACTTATTCTCTTCAGGAAGAAATAGCTTGCTATCACGTTTAAAGAAGGGCTTTCGGATTATTTTTTTAGGGAAAAGTAAATCAATCAGTTCCATGCCAAAATAGTGAACCTGCAATTCTTCGCTTAATTTCGTGGATACGGCATTAAATTTATCAAGTAATTCTTTTTTTCGCAATTCGTATCGGTGAAGTATCTCTAATTCTTTTCTAAAAACACTCTCTTGAATATCGGTTAATCCGCGTGCTTGCATTTCCCTTAAACTATTGATAAATTCGTGATATTTATCCTCGATCATCTTTCCACCAGAAGGATTTTAGGGATAAGGACATAATTAAGAATGAAAATTGATAAAGATTTTCTTCAATCTTTTCAATTGCATGCTATTTTTCAATGTTTTAAGGAGTTTTTCGATTTTATTTGGATGAACGTTTATGATAGAATGCAATCTCATTGGATCATTTGGTAACTTATATTCATTTAAGTTAATTCTTGATTTATAACATGCATCTATAATCCATTCTTCTAATCTGGGACAAATTTGAACGATGAGGTTATTTTTCTTGGGTTCTTGGAATAATTTTAAATTGAACTCGTTATATTCTTTAAATAACTGAAATTTTTCATTAAAACTTTTTGGAATGGGTTTACCGGGATCTTCATCAATCATTCCTACGTTATTTTCATCTTTGATTAATCGCTTTATCACGCCAGATTTGTTACCTGAATGCCTAATTTTTATCGGATATCCCCTAATCAAGATTTTAACTAATTTTTCGTCGGCTTTACATTCTACGAAAATCAATGGTCAGGCTCCAAAAAACGATCTATTTCAAAGAAAATATCTGCTCCTGCATCCAACAATTCTCCCAGTTCAGATTTCTTCAGGATTTTAACCTTTGTTTGATAGTCTTCATAATACGTTAGCAGGATATTAAAATCTTTAATGTTCGATTTCTCAATAATGGAAAGTAGAAAATAAGGATTATGCGTGGTGATGAAATATTGATTATTTCTTTCTTGTAAAGCAATTTTTTCGGCTAAAAACTTGCAATAATAAGGAAATGAATTAGAAGCGGGTTCTTCAAAGACGATGGTAGAGATTTGATTCGACAAAATAGCCACTAAATAAAAAATGATTCTTTGAAGAGTGTCTGAAAGTAAATTATAAGGATATGAATACAATTTATTGTCTTGCATTTTCACGATTTCATAAATTTGATCGGGTAGTTTTAACATTAATTTTAGACCAAATTTTTCAAAAATCGGATATATTTCATCTTGTAGTGCTTTTCTTGAAGACAAAACTTTAAACAAATTCTCCCCAAATGGGGGATATAAAAAATCTAATTGTTTTCCAGCATATTTTATGGTAGGCTTGAATCTATAGAATCTTACCTTAAAGACATCATTGAAACTTTTATTTTTAGGGGGAATTTCATCAATGTTACAAACAAAATCATGTTTTTTTTGCCCATGAATTGAATAGAAACCCCGATATTGATCGTCCTTAAAAAATAAGGAAAAGAAACCACGATTTGTACGTATTTCTATTGGATAATCTATCAGTTGATCGAAAAAAATTTGGCTTAAACTACTCATTCTGACGAATGAATTCATTGAGCCATATTTTGGAAATGATAACAAGCTTATCGCTTCTAATATATTAGATTTTCCTGTATTGGGTTCTCCTATCAATACATTAATCTTTTTACAATTAAACTTGATATTTTTTATTGACTTAAATTTTGAAATTTCTACACGATCTATCAAATCTACTCTGCTCACAAATATTCATGAGATTTTGTTTCTCAATATTGCTTTTATAAATCATTCATAAAAAAATTTGGTTTTCCTTTTAGTAAATTTGAGAAGATTTAAAAAGCGAAGGGTAAATAGAAAGCAGATTGAAAAATTTTTAAGACATATAGCTTCGCGTTTCGCTACTTGAAAGCATTTTGCCAGAGTATTAGGCTCTTTCTTTTTATAATCTTTTCAGCCCGCAATCTTGTCCATCGTTCATACAGTAATCTTCGATCAACTTTGCTTTGGTCAGTCCATTCTCAAAATATCGCTTCATTGGACATATTTAATAACAAAAACATTCTTTTTTTGGTTGTCATCAAGATCACAGAAATGAGCTCATTCAATGAAGAAAGAAAATATCTAAATTTAAAGATGAGGAAATCGGTCAAGTAAGAATCAAGCCACAGGACTAAGTTTCCAAGAAAAAACAACATGATAGATCTTCCAAAAGGATTTTAATAGGTTCTTAACATCTTTAGATTCAGCGATTCACAAAGCAAGTAATTTCGAGTTCACGATTACTTGTAATTGATTTTATCACGGATGAAGGAAATTAACATGTCAGATCCTTATCAAAAAATTGTTGAAAAATTGAATAAGATGGCACTTGGAGCACCAAAATCTCAGAAGTTCATCGAATATTTAAAGTTATATTTTAATGAAGGCGAAGCCGAGATTATTTCGCATTTGGACAATCTCACGACGAGAACGTTAACGGCGAAAAAGGTTGCTAAATTGGCGGGAAAAGATCCCGAAGAAGTAAAGGAAATTTTAGAGAATCTCGTGAAAAAAGGTGCTATTTTAAAGCAAGGAAATCGGTACTCTCTTCATGCCATTGTTGATTATTTTGACCTCCCACTTACGGTTCCTCCCGAGCATGTTACAGAGCGCACGAAAAAAATGGCTCAACTCTCAGAGGATTTTTATAAAGAAGAATGGCACGATGAAGTTTTTTCATCTCAAAGACCGTTTCTACGGGTGATTCCAGTTGAAGAAAAGATACAAGCAGGACAAAAAGTAACGAATGCAGATGAGATCTCAGAACGATTGAAAAAAGCCACGCACATAACAAAGGTTCGTTGTCCTTGTCGTTCTCGCATGGAGTTGCTCGGTGAGAGGAAATGTAATTATCCACTCGAATCGTGTTTAATGCTCGATTTTCATGGCGAGAACTATACGGAATTGGGGCTCGGCACGCAATTATCCTATGATGAAGCAATGAAATGGCTTCGAGAAGCCACGGAAATGGGACTCGTTCATCTTGTCGAAAATTGTGATGAAGGACCATATTTTTTCATATGCTCTTGCTGTGAATGTTGTTGCATGGGTCTTCGCGGTTTGATGGAATTAAACCACCCTCGAGCAGTAGCCGCCGCTAATTATCATGCCATCGTAAACCAAGAAACCTGCGCTCACTGCGATCCTGCATCATCTAAATCCTGCGTTTCGGTCTGTAAATTCGGTGCGGCAACTCAAGTGGATGGAAATATCGTGATCGATAAAGATAAATGCATGGGTTGTGGAGTATGTGCAGCCATTTGTCCTACAGAGTCAATCACGTTAAAAAGAATCGAACGAGAGAAGATTCCACCGAATCTAGCTTCACTATATGGGGAAATTTCACGAGAAAAAGGACGTCCCCTTATCTGATTTTTCATTAAAAGTAATTCTTTTCTCTTTTTCTTTACAAACAAAGAAAAATAAGATAATTTTAAATAAACGTAACCATTTTATTGACATGCTGACAATAATAGAATATAAATTGAAGGCAAGATTTTTGAGGTGAAAGTAATGGATGATCAAGCAGAACAAAAAGACATTTTAACGAAAATCATTGATGGTACAACAAAAGCCATAGAAAGTGTCGTGAAGGGAACTCAAGAAGTGGTTGACAGCATCCTTGGAAAGGAAGGAGAGGAGCCTAGTGAAATAGGTAAATTCATTAAAGATACTCGGCAAAAAATTCGTGAATCTTTGGGACTGGAAGGAGATGAACAGGGTGGTCTTAAAAAAATCATTGAAGACACCCGAAAGCGAATTCGAGAATCACTGGGTTTGGAAACAGAAGGAGAAGAATTGGATTTAACCAAGGTCTTCACGAAAATGAGAAATCGCGTTCGAGAACTTTTAGGAATGGAGCCACTTCCCGAAAGTGAATAAAAAATCTTTATTTCTTTATTTTTTTAATCATACTCTTTGATAATTGACTCCTTTTTGTATTCCTTCAATTTTAAATAAGTCATCATCTTTGATTAAATCCTTGATGTATTCTAAATCAAATTGAGCAAAGAAAATCGGTTCAAGCAAGTTCTCATCCTGTTTCCATTCCCGTGATAAGGAATTTCTCAAATCAGGACTGTTTAGGATTTGTTGACCAATTTTAGTATTTTTGTAGAGCCTAAAATTAAAGTTAACGCCAACAGAATCTGGACGATGCGTCTTCAGGAAGTTGATCATGCGCTCTACTGACGACTTTGGCTCGTTTGGAAAACCAACTAATAAATCCAAAGCCAGCTTGATGCCTTGCTCCCTGCAACATTTAATGAAGAACTCTAGATCAGAATAATCGTATCCCGACATCTTCTGTTCAGGTTCGTAGCTATCGACAGAACAGGTGATCAGGGACACCTTGGACATTTTTAACAGGCGGAATAGCTCTTCTGAGATGGGTGTTGGCTTCATGTATAGTGCCCACGTCATGTTGAAATCCCGCTTGACGAGTTCCTTGCAGAAATTAATTGAATAATCCAAATCAATGTTGAATTCACTATCGCAAGTATGAAAACGATTATATCCTTGGCCGATTAAATGCTCGATCTCCTTTATGACCAAAGCTATCTCCTTGGGAAAATGCCCGGTTCCTGCTTCGACACAGTAACTGCATTCGTGCGGACATCCTTTCTGAATTTCGATTCCTACGATTCCATCCTTGCCGATGTATCGGGCATAATCGAAATCCGTGCCTCTCAGGTGCACCAATGCTTGTTTTGGAACACTTTGCCATCCAGAAATAATCTTAGGGATTGATTTTCCGTCTTGAAGGTCATCAAGCAATTTTAAGAGCGCAAATTCTCCGGGACCCTTGATGCCAAAGTCTGCCCCCAAAAAAGATAGAATTTCATCAGGCATCGCGGTGAACCCCGATCCTCCTAAGACAATTGGAGCACCATTATTCTTCAAAACTTTAATGAGGTCTTTGATTTCGTCTAAAAAGAATTGATTATCATAACGAATGGCTGAATCAATATTTCTGATCGTGACTCCGATCAGGTCAAACTGGTGATTTTCCAGAGTTTTTTGAATGTCTTCTATTGGATCGTTGCTAAAACAGAGGTCCAACACTTTAACAATATGTCCAGCATCACGCAAGTACGTTAATAAATACTCCAACCCTATGGGAATCACGGGGGGATTTTGGAACCGATTTGGATTGATAAGAAGTACGTTCATGGAATGCCCTTCGCCATCTTTTTTTCTTAAAATAACCATCTTTCGATATATTTATCTTATCGAATGAAATAAATACTACTTATTTCTGTTCATCAATTTGAAATAAAAATAAGGAATAACTCCATGGTTATGTAAATGAAGGATTTATAAAGATTTATAAATTTGAACCAAAGTCTTAATTGCATCAACTTCAGTTCCCCGATGAATACGGTACCAAAAGATCTCGTGGTTTCGTATCTTGAGAAGAATGCTGTAATGAAAGCCGCATGGGAACAGAACAAAGACAAACCATCATAAATCTAATATCAATCTCTAACCCATCTATTTCATTTTTAAACAAGTTTTTTATATGAATGAATTCTTGTTTGAGTGAATAAAATCACGGTCAACGGACTTGATAGAAATGAGATGTAACGAACTCTACAGCAAGGAAATGATTCGAAATGTGCCGGGTTGGAGTACAGCTCCCGTTCCTCTTTGTTTTGGTGGTGATTATAGGGCTTTGACATTTTGCTGTCATCCTGCGTATCCGCTTACGTTTTCCTCACATTGCAAGAGAAAGAATGTATTGAGTTCACTTGGAATTACGGAAGAGGAATTTGTCAAGATAAAGGATGAATTTGCGGATGAATACGATTTATGGGATGATTCCGTTTGTTTTAAATCCTTGAGTTATTGTTGTATGCGCCGTGGCGGATGTCCTGGAAACCGTGATAGAGTCTTGATTCGAAAGTATGGAAATGGAACAGAACGGGGATTGACCGATGAGATACTTGAAAAGTATTTCAAGATGAAAAAAGAATTGGCAATTCGAATCTTGAAGAAGGCACGCAGGCAAGATCTCGTGGAAGAATACATTAAAGAAATGGAAGGACCTTGATTTCACGATTTTATAATAAAAGAATTAAAACTTGAACTTTGTCCCCACGCATGCATTGGTCGTGATTTCGGGCAAAGCATTATAGATCTTGATGAATTCATTTTCTCCGGTGCAGTGCATTGGAGCAATCACGGCAGGGTTTTCCTTTCGGAAGTACTCAATTGTTTTATTCATTCTTTCTTCACGCGCTTTGAACAAGTGAAAACCACCAATTGCAGCCAAAATTCGTGAAATTCCCGTGACTTTCTTGGCGTGGTCGAGGATGTTCAAGATTCCAACGTGTGCACAACCCGTCATGACAACGAGCCCTTCATCCCGGATGTTGACCATGAGTTGGACTTCCTCTTGAAAATCTGCAATGTCCCACTTTCCCGTTCTATTTGAGAGAAATTTATTCGCAATCTCAAAGTCATTTTTTCGCTCGACACCTGCCGTTGCATGGACACCAGGGAAGATTTCTGTCAAATTTGAAACGTGTTGAATAGTACAATTTCGGGCTTTGATTTTTTCAAGAACAGTAGCCATTGGAGGCATCTGTCTAATTTCTACCAACGAAAACTCCCGTCGCATTTTCCGAAGAACTTTTTTATCAATCTCGCCTTCAGGCAAGTGAATCGTTTGGTCCTTGCT
The DNA here is from genome assembly GCA_029838215.1 of Candidatus Helarchaeota archaeon. Taxonomy (GTDB): domain Archaea; phylum Asgardarchaeota; class Lokiarchaeia; order Helarchaeales; family RDOG01; genus JALGVI01. The sequence goes on from JALGVI010000006.1 coordinate 57,979, forward strand.
TGCATAATATGACGTGTCGACTTGTTCATGAAGATAAATTGGGATGTCCGATACGTGATCGAGAACTTCTAGGATCGAACCCCAGTGGTCGAAATGCCCGTGTGAAATAACCAAAGCATCAATGGAAGCAGGATCTATCATCAATTTATTCCAATTATGTAAGATGGAATGGTTAACGCTACCAGTATCAAATAAAACGTTGAATTCCTTACTAGCTTTTTTTATTTTAAGATATAAAGCAAGACCGTGTTCTCCCAAGCAATTTATGCCTGGTGGTAATTGTTCGACATGTTTCTCGGGTATTGAATATGAGAACATCGCATCCGCTTTATTATCCACGAGAACGAAAATCTCCAAGCCATCACAAGATTTAATAACCGCCATGAAATCCCTCTTGAAAAAGAGTATTTTGAATACAGGAAGTGAAACGGGCTTAAAAAGCTGTCTATTTCATGGTGGAAAGTGGAACATAACCTTGTAATACTCAGACGGGGAAATATTCGATTAAAACAATGGTATTGAGAGATATTTTTTGGCTAAAAAAATCCTATATTTATATTAAGATGGTATAGCTATTGTGATTTAAGATGTCAAAAAAGCTAAGTGAAGCATACGAGAACTACTTGCAAGCAATTTACAGATTTTGTGCTGATCGTGAGGATTGCATAGTCAAAACTTCGGAATTAGCGGAGCATCTTAGAGTTAAGCCTCCGAGCGTTACCGAAATGCTTGACAAACTGAAAAATGAAGGATATATTGTCTATAAAAAAAGAAAAGGTGTAAAATTAACAAAAAAAGGGAAAACTGTTGCCGAGAGAATTTTACAAAGCCATCGCATTATAGAGTTATTTTTGCGTGATGTCTTGAGAATGGAAAACGTGCACGAACTCGCAGGTGAGTTGGAGCACCATATCACGCCTGAAATGTATAATGCAATTTGTGAGTTATTGGAACATCCGCGCATTAATGGCTCAACAGTATTGTATTTTAATTTAGACAGAGTTGAAGAATTAATTAATGAGTTCACAGATGAAATCGTGAAGGAAGTGACTGACTCAGAAAATCAGCAAGTCATCTTTAAAATAAAAGAAAAATTCATTGAGAATTTAAGAAAGAAAGAAGAAAAGCTTCTTTAGTGTTGGTATTTGCTTTTACACGAAATACTGGGTGAAAAAAGTTGCCGAAATTAACTGGTGGAGAGATTATTGCAGAATATTTGATAAAGGAGAATATTCCTTACGTTTTTGCGATTCCAGGACATGGAAATTTAGGAATCATAGATGCTTTCAAGAGACATGAAGATAAAATCAAGGTCCTGCAGGTAAGACAAGAAATGAGCGGTGTTCACATGGCAGAAGGCTTTTACAGGGTAACAGGAATTCCTTTAGCCATGATAACATCGATTGGTCCGGGAGCAATTAACACGGCAATCGGACTTGCCAATGCATTCGTTGACTCGATGCCAGTCCTTGTCATTACTGGAGACACTCACGTGCACATGCGTGGTGTTGGCGTGTTACAGGAGATCGAGCGGAATTTAGATTCAAATTTACCGAGAGTTCTTGAGCCACTCGTAAAGCGATCCTGGCAAGTAGCAAAAGTGGAACAATTACCTAAAATCATGCAAAGGGCATTCAACCAAATGCTCACGGGAAGAAGAGGACCAGTTCATGTTGACATGCCAATGGACGTGCAATGTGATGCGATAGACGTGGAAATCCCCGAACCTCAAGCCCGTAAACCCAAAGGGCGTATGCGAGGGGATCCGAAAGAAATCGCAGAAGCCATTAAATTGTTGAAAAATTCTCAACGACCTGTTATACTCGTAGGGGGAGGACTCGTTACATCGGGTGCTTTCGAAGAACTAAAAACGTTAGCAGAATTAATTGGTGCTCCGGTATTAAATACGATGATGGGAATAGGTGCTTTTCCAGCAGATCATCCACTATATGGATGGGCTACGGGATCAAAAGGGACGACTGTTGGATTAAAACTTTCGGCTACGGCAGATGTTCTGTTAGCAATTGGTTGTAGATTTGCAGATGAAACGAGTTCTTCGTATAAACATGGCGTGAGTTTTGCAATTCCGCCTACAAAGTTAATTCAAATTGACATTGATCCCACGGAGATGGGGAAGAATTATCCGGTTTCGATAGGTATTGTTGGCGACGCAAGGGCGATCTTGGAAGACATCATTGCGGGCCTTAGAAATCAAAATTATAAAAAGGATTACGAAAGCACGGCATATTTTAGAGAGATCCAGCGGCTCAAAAAAGAGTGGAATGAATTTTTAAAAAATTGGGCAGATGATTCTAAGGTTCCTGTCATGATATCGGTCGTCTTGCGGGAGTTACGTGATTTTCTAAACCGTGATGCCGTAGTCATTACTTCATCAGGTAATACTCAAGCGCAAATTTTGCAGGAGTTTCCTTTTTATGAGCCAAATACTTGCATTACCACGGGAGGTTTCTCAACGATGGGTTACACGGTTCCTGCATCACTCGGTGTTAAGCTCGCCTTACCCGAAAAACAAGTTGTTGGCTTGTTAGGAGACGGTGATTTCATGATGACAATGCAAGAGCTAGCAACGGCTGTTCAATATGGGTTAAATGTCGTGTTTGTCGTTTGCAATAACTTTGGCTGGATCGCCATTACGGACTTGCAAAGAGCTGCCTATGGTGAAGACCACGATCACGCAACAGAGTTTAAAGATACGAGCGGAAAACCATATTCTCCAAATCTTGCACTCGCTGCAGAAGCATTTGGATGTCATGCAGAACGGATTTCAACGAAACAAGAGATTCAACCAGCTCTTAAACGAGCTTTCGATTCAAACAAACCTGCCGTTATCGAAATTTTAACAAATCGGGAATTTCCGTTCACGGGAAGTCCTGCTCACGGATGGTGGGATGTACCGAGACCAGCTTATCTCAAAAAACGGCGAGAAGAATATTTAATAGACAGAAAAGAAGAAAAACTATAAAATTCTACAACAAATCCTCGAGATCTTTTTTCAAGGATTCAATGTCAGTTTTTAAATCCGTTTCAGTAGTTTCAGATTTCTCATCATCCACGTCGAGGTTATCTCGAAGTTCCGTCAGTTCTTTTTTCCATTCTTGGCGGCGTATTTTATCGGGTTTCTCCTTTTCTGCTTCGATCTCTTTCTTCAAGGCAAGAATACGTCGTTTTTCATCGTCTAATTTGGAAAGGATCTTTTTCTTTCTCTCTTCAAGTTCTTCCTTTTTTAATTGATGGATTGTTTCGTGTATTTGCTTTACACGAGATGTCAGTTTTTGTATGTTGTCATCACATAATTTAATTAGGGCAGAATTTGTGGTTGATTCTCTAAAATTCTGATAGATTCCTATCGCATCTTGGTGTTTCTTGGCCGCCGCCGCAAAATCACCATTATCTTCTAAATCGAAAGCATTTAATGTGACGGTTTTAGCAAGTTCTAAAAGTTTCTTCTTCAATGAAGTTATGTTCTTCTCACAAAAATCATACAAAGACGGTTTTTTACGCGCATCTAGATGTTCCTGAAACTCTAGAAACAAGTTCATTGCTCGAGCATAATTAAAAGCCGCTTCAATGTAATTTTTTGTATTTTTAACGTGTTCATCGCCATCCTTTACCAGTTGGGCAGCAATCTTAAGTACTTCAGCAGTCAATTTAGCTCACGACCATTTTCTCATTAAATTGTTTAGAAATTTTTGTTTTTGAGTTTTTGCTCAGAATTACAGATCATTAGGGATTCGATTCAACCAATAATGTTAAAAATGAAATTCTACCATTCAAAATTACTATCTTTAAAGAATTTTTAAAAAAATCATAAATGAGATCGATTTTTTATGTCAGATATCTCAAGTACTCCAAAATTTTACCTACCGATTATTGGTGCTGGAATTGCACTCGGTTTCGGTTTTGGCTTGTTGATATGCGCCATTCTTATAAACGTATTAGGGGGATTTAGTTTCTCCGATATGAATACCATTATTGGAATTGTTTTCATTGTCCTGCTCGCAGGAGCTGGTCCGGTCTGGATAATCATTCTGTCAGTTGCTGGTTGGATCTTGCATGCCATTCTCGTGAAAAACACGGATTTTGAGAAGATACCCATGATTTTTGGCATCGCTCTATTGGTGATCATTGCGGCACTAATGACAACCGGTTTCATCTTAAGTGCAAAGCCAATCTTAGATTATGTCACGATGATTACAAATCCAGTGAATTCGGGAAAAGAGTGGTTGTTCGTTTTCTATATTGCAAATGTCGTCTTGGGACTTATTGCATCCAGTGCTCAGGCACTCGGCTTGATTGGGAGCATTCTTCTAATCAAATATTAATTTTTTTTTGTATGTGTTTGTTTAAAAATCAGAGCTACAAAGGGAATTTGTTTGATTCTCAAGAAATTTCAAATTTCGGTAAAGATAGGCTTTCGCTTTTCAGCACGTTTTCTAAAATATTTTTTAATTTTTCGATACCTTCTCGGGATCGAGCTTCCACGCGTCCAATAATTTTCGGTTCTGTATTTGATGCACGTAGCAAAGCCCAACCATCTTCTGTTTCGAATCGGACACCGTCTACATCAATTATCTTATAATCTTGCTTGAGTTTTTCTTTTATCCGGTTGATTTTTTGAAATTTTTCTTGATCGGTTGTAGCAATTTCAATTGCGGGAGAAGATAGAAATTTTGGTAGCGTGAGAAATAAATCGTGTAATGTTTTAGGAGAACGTGAGAGCATGCTACTAAATACTACGGAGGCATATACTGCATCGTCATAATTGTAATAATTTTCGGTAATGTAATAATGACCGCTCAGCTCGCCTGCGAGAGCAACACCAGTTTCTTGAATGGTTCGTTTTATAAAGCTATGCCCTGTTCGATGAATGATCGGCACGCCTCCTGCTGCACGAACTTCATCGCCAACGGCTTTTGAGCACTTGACATCGTAAAGAACTTTAGCACCTTTATTTCTTTCAAGTAAATCCCGTGCCAACAGTATTAGGCTTTGATCTCCAAACAGCACGTGTCCTGTTTCATCAATGAAATAAACACGATCACCATCGCCATCATATGCCACGCCTAAATCGGCTTTCTCTTTTACCACCAGTTCACGTGCAGACTTGAGGTATTGGAACTTTTCAGGGTTAGGATCGCGATTTGGAAATCGTCCGTCAACTTCACAGAAAAGCGTGATCACGTCACATCCTAACTTTTTAAAGATTTCAGGGGCCGTCAGGCAGCACACGCCGTTTCCAGCATCGATGACAATTTTGATCTCTTTCTCCAGTGTGACCTTGGAAGTGACGTAATCAACATATTTGGGAATGATATCAAGTTTTTTGACCGAGCCTTGCCCAGTCTTGAATTCGTCCTTTTTTATAATTTCTAGAATCTTTTGAATTTCTTCGGGAAAGAAAGGCAAGTTTGACTTACATAGTTTAAAACCATTATATTGAGGCGGATTATGAGACCCCGTAATTTGAATTCCGCCTTCTCCTTTTTCATGAAAAATTGAAAAGTAAAGAACAGGGGTGGGAACCGTTCCCACGTCAATGACATTCGCACCCGTAGAGGTCAGACCTTTTATCAAGTTCTTCTTTAAAGCATTGGAACTCAATCGTCCGTCCATTCCAACAAAAACGGTTTCATAATTCGTGAATGTTCCGTATGCTTTTCCGATTTTTTCAGCCAAGTCGTCCGTAAGGTTTTCTTCATAGACGCCTCGAATGTCATAAGCGCGAAAAATTGATTCCATCTAATTTCCTTCCTTTTTTCCAATTTATTGATCCATTAATTATTGGATAATTCCTTCAATTAATTCTTTTCCAATTTTAGTTAATTTTTTTGCTTTCTCTTTCGAGCTTGCCTCTGCAGAAATTCGTAATAGTGGTTCCGTTCCAGATGGACGTATCAATAACCAACTTTTGTCTTCACAGATGAGTTTCAAGCCGTCAATATCCAAGACCTGAACGATTTTTTCGTTATCTAATTTATCAGGAAGAGATGAAGTAATTTTAAGCATGACTTCAGGTTTTTTTTCGTCGGAACATTCAACGCCCAACTGATCAAAATTAATTGATCCGAATTCTCGCGTGATATCGTTAATAATTTCACTCACGGGTTTGTCAAAATATGCAATTGCTTCAAGAATTTTCAAGTTCGTGTAGATTCCATCTTTTTCAGCGATGTGTCCCCGGAACATGAGACCCCCTGATTGTTCCCCTCCTATCAATCCGTTTCTTGTCCGCATTACTTCGCCAATGTATTTTGAACCGATTGGGACTTCAACCAGTTCCAATCCAAACGCCTCAACCATTTTATCGAGAACAGAAGTCGTGTCGATTGTTTTTACTATCACACCGCTTTGATTTCGTTCAATCAAGTATTTTAGAAGAATGCAAAATGTTTCGTGGGAACGAACGAACTCACCTTTTTCGGTCACGACACCAGATCTATCACCATCTCCATCACAAGCAAAACCAACGTCAGCATTCGCTTCAATAACGGTTCGTTCCAACATCGCCAAGTTCTTTTTCGATGGATTCGGACTCAATCCGCCAAAATCGGGATCTAATTGATCGTGAAGCGTGGTCACGTCCTGTCCCAGTTGTTTCAAGATTTGTGGAAGATAATTTCGGGCAGTTCCAAAAAGAGGATCGAAAATGATCGTGAATTTTTTCTTTTTTATTAGTGTTTTATCGAGTAAATTAATGACGTGTTCAATGTATGCTTGTTTTGGATCAATTTCGGAGAAAAGAAAAGTTTTTTTTGCTTCTTCTAGGGAAATTTTCGAGATTGCTTGATTTTTCATGACTCGATTAATTTCGACCATGATGGCATCCGTCACGTCAGGCATGGCTGGAGACGCGTATTCAGGTATGAATTTTAAACCATTATATTCGGGAGGATTATGGCTTGCCGTGAGCATTATTGCGCCGTCTAGCTTCCATTTTTGAATGGCGTAAGTTAAAACGGGAGTTGGAATATCTTCACGATCTAACAGGCACCTGATATTGTTACCAGTAAGAACACGGGCAATTTCTTCAGCATACATGTTTGAATTACGTCGAGTGTCAAAACCAATGGCAATCCCATTCTGTGTTTGCTTCTTTCTTTTCAAATAATTGGCGATGGCCTGAGCTACTAGTGATACATTTGGAATTGTAAAGGATTCATCCATGCGTGCACGCCAACCATCCGTTCCAAAATTAATGGAGTTCATTTCGCTCACGTGAGAAAATTGAATTTTTTATAGAACTGTTACAACCTTGGCAAGATTACGAGGTTGATCGGGATTGTAACCACGACGAATTGCAGAATAATACGAAAAAAGCTGCAGGGGAACAACATAAGTCATCGGACTGAAGAGAGAATTACATCCTGAAGGAATTCTAAAAACTACATCGGAAAGCTTAATGATTTCATGATCATTTTCTTCACAAACAGCAAGGATTAGAGCTTCCCGAGCTTTCATTTCCATCACGTTACTGATAATGCGGTCCTGCGTTTCATCAGGAGGGGCAACAAAAACAACGGGAAAACCAGATTCGATCAAGGCGATCGGACCATGCTTACTCTCTCCTGCAGGATATGCTTCAGCATGATTGTATGATATTTCTTTTAATTTTAGCGCGCCTTCGGCAGCCGTAGCAAAATTAAGCCCTCGACCCAAATAGAAAAAATCTTCTTTCTGAGCATATTGATCAGCTGCGATCTTGATGTTATCCTCTTCCAATTTGATGATTTTTTCTACGAAGTCAGGAACCAAATCAAGATTACTTCGTAGCTCCTTGATTTTCGCAGGTGGTAAAGAATTTTTCATTTCTGCTAGAGTAAGAGCGAGCATCGATAAAGTGGCGATTTGTACGATAAATGTTTTTGTTGCAGCAACACCAATTTCAGGTCCTGCTTGGGTATAAAGCACGGCCTCCGCATGTCTCGTAATCGAACTTCCAAGCACGTTCGTGATGGCTAGAATTTTCGCACCTTGACTCTTTGCATGCACCACGGCATTTAACGTATCGGCAGTCTCTCCAGATTGCGTGATGGCAATGACTACGGAACCGGGTCCAATAGTTTCACCAATTCTATCCTTAAATTCCGATGAAATGAAAGGAAAGGAAATCGTCTTCGCAATTCGTGCAAGTAAAAATTGACCCGCCATGGTAGCATGAAAAGAGGTGCCTGCAGCTGTAAAATATATTGTAGGGGCATCTTTCAAGTATTTTGCAAACTTTTCAACAATGACAGGGTCCATTCGCAATGTATTGCGAAGAGCATTTGGTTGTTCATGAATTTCCTTCAACATGAAATGAGACATGCCGCCCTTTTTCGCCATCTCTGTTGTCCACTGAATTTCGGTTGTTTCCCGCTCAATAATTGTATTGAAATCACGAATAGATCTAATTTGAACAGAATTAAGCGTCAAGATTGCCATTTCTTCATCCAAAAGGAATTTCACCTTGTTGGTCATTGGCAAGAAAGCAGGGATATCGCTTGCCGCATAGAGAGCATTTTCACCAAGTCCTATTATCAAGGGACTTTCTTTACGCGCAACTATGATCTTTTCAGGCTCATCTATATTTAATACGGCAATTGCGTAAGAACCTTGGAGCTGGGTAAGAGCACCGTGTACGGCTTCTTCATAATTAATTCCTTTTTTAAGTTCTTCCTCAATGAGATGAGGAATGATTTCAGTATCACATTCTGATTTAAATTCATGTCCCAATTCAATTAATTGATTCCGCAAAGAAATAAAATTTTCGATTATCCCATTGTGAATGACGGAAATCTTGCCGGATCCATCAAGATGAGGGTGGGAATTCACTTTCGATGGCTTGCCGTGAGTTGCCCATCGTGTATGACCAATTCCGACTCTTCCCGGTAGCGTATCGAGATTTAGGCGGGCATGAACTTCATCAATCTTGCCTTTATCCTTTTTTATCTGGAAACGTTTATTTTCGGAGTCAATGGTGGCAATTCCCACGGAATCATATCCTCGATACTCCAGTCGTTTCAGTGCTTCCCTAATTTGAACCGAAACCTGAAATCCTTCTTGAACTTTTGAAAGAATGGCAATTATACCGCACAAATTACAACTTTCCATTAAAGCTCGTCAAACGAGGACATTCCAAGCCATAAAAATCCTCTTTATTTCTAAAGTCAAATTCAGATTCTTTCAAGAACACCGGTGAAAACACGAGTCTTCATCCTTGAGTTACTAAATTCAATTTCCATTTTATAAGATTTGGTATTTTTATTAATGAAAGAAAATGATCGCATCCTGATAAAAATAATTATCAAGCAAAAAAGAAAGATTAAAACGGAAAAAAGCCAAAAACGATTCATTAAAGGAATAATGCATGATTTAAAAATCTTAACATCGGAAATAATCGGCTAAATAGAATTACCAACGATGAAAAATAGAAGAAATGAATTGTCGAAGGTGTTTGCTTCTTGTTTTATGAAGAAATTGAAAAACTTTGGTTGGCAGGACAACGAGTTCCCGAATTAAAAATCGGTAAAAATGTTAAAATCGCAAAGAATGTGAATTTTTTACTCAAGAAAGAATATCCCATTGAGATAGGAGATGACGTTGAAATTCATAATGGTTGCATCATATACTGGGGGACAAAGATTGGAAATGGCACGCGAATCTTCCATAACGCAGGATTACGAGAGTTTACCGAGATAGGAGAAAAGACAATTTTTGGCTCTCTTAGTTTCTGCGAAGGTAGAACGAAAATAGGGAGCCATGTCAGCATTACATCACAATGTCACATCACAGCGAAAGCAACGATTGAAGATCATGTCTTCATGGGACCGGGAACGGTAACTACGAATACGCGAAGAATCGTCCACGGAAGAAACTATGAGCTAATTGAAATAGGGCCAACCTTAAAAAAAGCCTGTAGGGTTGGTGGGGGAGTCACGATCATCCCTGAAGTCACCATAGGAGAAGATGCATTAGTAGCAGCAGGTGCGGTTGTTACAAAAGACGTCCCGCCCAGAAAAATAGTCATGGGTGTACCTGCTAGAATAGTTCGCGATGTCCCGAAAGACGAGTGGCATCCTGCTGTAAATATTGAGTGATATTCTTCTCTAAATAAAGCGAACACCTATATTTAATCCAATTTTTATGTCTTCGGGTTTCGAGTTATTTAATTCTACCAATTTCAGAATGAATTCGTGTATTTTATATTTGTCAAAATATTTTTCAACGTTACCGTAAGTGGGTTCAATCTCAACGTGCTTGCTGTCATGATAGAGAAGGTTGTAATCATATTCTCGAATGAAATCACGCAATCTCAGCATATTTTCTTCAACAATTCCTCGATTAAATTCAATAATGATGAGTTCCCCAATAAAGGACACGGGATCCTCTAACATCTCAATAAATGTTTGATATGAAAAAAGAGGAAAATCCCAAAATTCTATTTCACGAAGCTGTTTGAGCTCATGAAGATGAAATAGAAAGTCCCCGAGAATTTCTTTACTGGCAGCATAAACCTTCATTTCGCATTCGTTACAAAACTCAACCCCCAGAATTTCGAAACACGATTCATGAAGATTTTGTTTCTTCTGGATCTGTGATTGGAGACTCCCAAACCACTCAAGTATGTGGTTATCAAGCACCGGATCAATGACTTTATCATCTTTAAAATCATAGATCTTTCGTTCAAAGAGAATAGATACTTGATTATCAAAATACCTGTCCTTATATTTATTCCAAAATTTAGGAAAGTCCATTTATTGTTCCCCTTTTTACTTTGAAAGATGTGTGTAGATACATTTCCCCTTAAATCGTTGTAGTAAATCTGGTGAAACTCTAATGCGGCTTTTTGCACTGCATTTTAAAAAATGGGTATCTTTTAGACTTAAAATAATATATCTATAAAAAAGATATCCAAGCATAAAAAGGCTAGCAAACCAACACGTAATTCTTTTTTAATTCATTCAACCGCAAAAACACGTGATTCTTGAATAATGAAATAAATATAGAATGGTCCAGTTTCTTTTTTTTCAATTAGTTAAATAAAATATCAATACCCTGAACCAGAGTTCTTGAATGGTTTACATCGATTCAAAATGGCAAGACACGATAGTCCACATCATTCCAAATTTTTACGAATTTAATTTTTTTTGTCGGATTCACTCCTAAGTAATCAATTAATAATTTATAGGAAATATCGTATCATAAATTGAAATTACGAATTTATGTAAATGGCTCAAAAATGGAAGGTTTGAGACTGAAATTCAAAGGAGGTCATGCTGAGATGAGTACTCATGCGCAAATAGGAGTGTTTTTGACGAAGGCAAGACCATTCTTAATCGTGGCAGGAATAATTGTTTTGGGCATAATTCTTGGTTATTTATTTGGATATGTTTTAGGTGGAACTCGCATCCTTGTAGGATGACAGCAATTAGAATTTCAAGCGAGAGGATTTTTAATTGGAACAAATTAAAAGAAAACCAAAGAAACGAATCTTCACGTATTTTCTCATCTTTATCACGTGTTTCGCCGTAGCCGCATGTATCGGATTTCAAATTGGGGGATCAGTTCATACCGATTATACTATTGTCATAACCTATAGCTCGGAGAAAGACTCGTGGATGAATAAAATAATACCGCTCTTTAAACAATGGTTCGAAGAACAAACGGGAAAAACAATTACGGTCAATTTTAGACCAATGGGATCACGTTCAATAATATTATCAATCATCACGGGCGAGATAAAACCGACAATTATAAGTCCTGCATCAGGAATCTGGTTGCCATACTTAAATTCCCTTTGGAAGAATAATCCTGTTAATACTAAAGATATTGTTCACCTCTCGAATCCCAACTTGACAACTAGTTGCATTTATTCTCCAATTGTAATTGGAACGTGGGATTGGTATAATGCCTCGGTTGGTGGAATATCGAATTTTCAAGATATTCACGATTTGACACTCGATCAGTTTCGTTGGGCTCATACAGATCCTCAGCTTTCAAATTCCGGTTTCATGACCATAATAATGATGGTTGCAGCCTATTTATCAAAAAATACGACCGAGTTGGTTACGACGGACTTGCAAAACCCGAATTTACAGCAGTGGATGAGGCAAATAGAATCAGATATCGCTTTTTACGGAAAAAGCACGGGATTTTTGGCAAAGAAGTCCGTGCAATTAGGGCTAAATGCTTTTATGGTCTATGAGAACATAATTATTGACTTCAATCGAAAAGCTTCAGGCGATAGCAGTAAAGCAATAGCCGTTTATCCATCAGACGGAACACTCCTTTCAGACCATCCTTTTGCAATTTTAGATACGGAATGGGTATCGGATGATGATAGATATGCTGCAACAAGATTTTTGGAGTTCATTCAAATGGATGAAATTGTTGCTAAAGCATTCCAATACGGTTTTCGCCCCTTAAACGAAACGATCCTTCAAAATCCAGCGTATAATTCCACGTTCAATACTTATTTTACGGAGAATTATGGCGTTCAACATGATATTTCAGTTCCCATTTATGGTACGACTATTGATTCATTAGTATTAGATCAAATTACCGATTTATGGATAGTCACACGAAATTTAGGATTGTGAATCATGCAAGAGCAACTTGAATCTCTAAAATTGCAGATTGGTAGATTGTTTAGAGCAATTGAGAAGAAGCTCTCATCAAGAAGGGTTAGTCGAGTAGCAGATGTAGTGGCAATTATTGCGTTTTTCGTTATCATTTTAGTTCCGATTCTCTACATTTTTGGATATGTATTTTTTAGCGGTTCAGAAATATTAAATAACATATTTTTCCATCCGATATCCGGCGACACGCGATTTCGGGACATGTTAATTGCTCTTAGTAGATCTTTTTCCATTGCAGGTATCGTCGTGATTTTTGACATCCTGATTGGATTACCGATGGCTTTGATTCTTGCCCGCGGGAACTTTCGAGGGAAAAAAATACTTGATACTCTCGTGGATTTGCCGTTGGCGGTCCCAACTGCGGCTTTAGGTTTTTCTGTTTTTCTATTTTGGGGAACAGGAGATGGAATAGGATGGTTTTTTGGTGGTCATGGGTTGTTTACCGAGGGATTCTGGATGATCCTTTTGGTGCATGTCATTTTCACATATCCTTATATCGTGAGGAACTTGAAAGTCGTCATCATCAACATTGATAAAAATCTTGAAGATGCGGCCCAATCCTTAGGAGCTCAGAAATTCACCATATTTCGCACGATCACCGGACCTCTCATGAAAGAAGGATTGATCGCGGGTTCCATACTTGCATTTACACGAAGTCTGGGAGAGACGGGTGCAACTTTAATCGTGTATGGCGTTTTTGAAACTGCGCCGATTCAAATAGTAAAAGCAAAAAGCTTGGGGTTATTTGGATCTGCTGCCTTTCTAACAATGTTATTGGTTTTAATATCCATCGGTCTCTTAATTTTAGTCAAAGTCATAACAAGAAGAGTTGGACTCCCGATTCAAAAAGTCTGGGTAGGTCCCGAGAAGATATTATCAAATAAATACTTGAAATACATTCGAAATTTTATTATTTTTCTATTTTTCGCAGTATTGATATTAATCCCTGCTCTTTTCATCATTCCTTATTTGTTTCAAAACCTATTAGGTCCGGATGGTGCCATCATGCAGGTTTTCAATTTAGAAACGAATAAATGGGCAGGTCTTTTCGTAAGTCTCTCGAATTCAATTATTATTGCTTCTATAACAGTAGGCGTGACGATACTTATTGGAATTCCAATGGCATATATTATCGTTCGTAGAAAATGGGGTAAATTCAACGCCATCCTTGATACCCTAGTCGATATTCCGCTAATCATACCTTCAGCAGCTTTGGGTTTCTCAGTATTTTTATTCTGGGGAACACTAGGTCCATTTGGAATTTTTGCCCAATCGGAATATTGGCCTTTAAATCCCGGTTTTTTCCTAATCACGTTAGTTCACATAATTTTTTGTTTCCCGTACATGGTTCGTGTACTCATTGCAGTTATTGGCGGGATGCCTCAAGGATTTGAAGAAGCGTCTCGGACTCTTGGTGCACCTGCTTTCACGTCATTTCGTAAGGTTACGATTCCCTTGATAAAAAACGGAATTTTAGCCGGTTCGATCATGGTCTTTACTAGAAGCCTCGGAGAGACGGGTGCAACTTTTGTCGTGATGGGACTTGAACGCACGATTCCTGTAATGATAGTTGATTGGGTTGAATCATTGGATTTTGCTGCCGCAGCATTTGCGAGTGTAGTCTTAATAATTCTATCATTTATTTTAATTCTAACGTTAAGATACATAACTGGAAAAGAAAGTAGCATTAATTAGAAGGAAACAGCCATGCCCAACGTAAAACTAGTAAACATAAAAAAAGTTTTTGGAAAAGACGTGGTTGCGGTTGATGGTGTAAATTTAGAGGTTCAGGATGGTGAGTATCTTACGTTACTCGGTCCTTCAGGATGCGGTAAAACGACGACGTTTCGCGTTATTGCGGGTTTGGAAAAACAAACGGAAGGTCAGGTTTTTCTGGACGGCGTGGAAATCAGCGATGTGCCCCCAGAGGATCGTGGAATTGGGATGGTCTTTCAACATTTTGAGATCTTTCCTCATTTGGATGTATGGGATAACGTGGCATATTCTTTGAAGATTCGAATATTTCCGAAACGTCAAATCGAAGAACAGGTTCTCAAGGCATTGAAAATGGTAAACATGATAGATAGGGCGGGAGCATTCCCCAGGGATTTAAGTGCTCCAGAACTTCAACGGGTCGGAATTGCCCGGGCCATTGCCACGATGTCAAAATTATTATTATTTGATGAACCTTTGGGATCCCTGGATCAAAGATATAGAGACGAATTTCGAATAGAACTCCGCAGGATCATAAAAGAATTGGGATACACGGCAATACACGTCACGCATGATCAAGACGAGGCAATGATGATCAGTGATAGAATCGCCGTAATGCGGCAAGGTAAAATATTGCAAGTAGGAACGCCTACAGAGTTGTACACGCGTCCGAATAGCATATTTGTTGCCAACTTTATTGGTGAATCTAATTTCTTCAATGGAATGATCATTAAAAAAAATGAAACCGGAGTTAAAATTCGAATGCGAGCAGGAGGACCCGTCATACAAACTTCAGATAATTCAAGAAATATTGGGGAATCAGTTGTTTTTTCCATTCGTAAAGAATTTGTAAAACTACATCCGCTCGGTTCCAATGATCCTTATACGATCGAAGGAGAAATTCAGGAAATTTCTTTCTTAGGCTCGTATTTACGCGTCTACATCACCTTGAAAAATTTGGACTCTGTCGAAGCAAAGATTACATATCCACCAAGATTTCCCATTCAAGTAGGAGATCGAGTGCGCATTAAGTTTCATCCCAAGAATATCATGGTATATGATTATCCGAAGAATTTAGAGTATGAATTAGCTCTTGAATAAAGAGGCAAGAAGATGCCAGAAGTTAGGTTGGATAACATCAATAAGTCATTTCGTGGACAACAGATCCTGAAAAACATATCTTTCGATGTCAAGCAGGGAGAATATTTTACCGTATGTGGACAGACAGGAGCGGGAAAGAGTACCCTACTCAAAATAATTGCAGGGTTGGTGGAACCAGATTCTGGCGAGATTTACTTAGATGATAAATGCATCAATAAAGTTCCGCCTGAGGATCGCGGCATTGGGATGGTTTTTGAGCATAAAACTTATGCCCTATTTCCGCATCTAACAATTCTCGAAAACGTGGGATATGGATTGCGCGTGAAGGGCGAAAATTTGGATGAAGTTCGAGAGATTGCCAGGCAAATGCTTGAATTGGTTCTCTTAGAAAAACGTGCAAATGCGTATCCAAGCGAGTGTAGCGGGGGAATGAAACAACGTGTCGCCTTAGCACGGGCATTAGTTATTTCCAATTTGAAAACGGGATTGATCCTGCTCGATGAACCGCTTTCGGCTTTGGATGCAAAGATCAGGATGGATTTACGTCATCAACTCACGCGGTTAGTCAGAGAATTGAAAGTAACATGCATCCACGTTACACAAGATACTGAAGAAGCATTAATGATATCAGATCGGATTGCAATAATCAATAAGGGAGAAATCATTCAAATTGGAACGCCATTGGAGCTCTATGAACGACCAATCAATCTATTTGTTTGTCGATTTCTAAGCCTTTCGAATTTCTTTGAAGGAAAAATCAAAAAACATGGTGAAAAATTGACAGAGATTGAATTGAAAAACGGCAAAGTAATAAAAATACGTCGATCCTCTTACCCCAAAGGTTCAATAGTTGTCGTTGCCGTTCGTGCAGAAAACATCATGGTTCATCATGAACGCGATCCTTCAATCATGAATTTGTTAGAGGGCACGGTTCGAACGTCTAAATTCGTTAGCGGGAACAATATTGAAGAAATAGAAATAGCTGAAAATCAAATAATATTCTCGAAAAGGCACGCCACGCAAATCTGGTCAGAACCCGGCGATAAAGTCTGTATTTCTTTCAAGCCAGAAAGAACATTGATTTTTCCGTATCCGGAAGAAGGACTTGAAAAAGCACTAATGCTATAAATGTATTGTTAAAAAATAAAGATTTAATTAAAAAAAATGGAAAAATTTAATCTCCGCTAAAACCTAATTCTTCAATCTCTTCTAGAAGTAGTTGGACGGCTTGTTGCACGTCTTCCTCGCTCTTGGCACCAACGCATACGATTTTCCCAGAGGCAAAAATTAAAAATACAACCTTTGGATTCTGCATGCGGTAAATTAATCCGGGAAAAACTTCAGGCTCGTATAATGCTCTTTCTAAACTAATTGACATTAAATCAAGATTTAACTTCAGGTTTAAATCTCCACTTGCTACGATATTTTGGATTTTTATTTCGGGTTCACTTTTGATTTTAGCACCGTATTTACTGATGACCTTCAACACTTTTTGCGTGATCGGTCCGACATCTTTTTCCTTTTTGAGTCCTGTCAAGACCAACTTGCCCGTACTAAAAACTAAGATGGTGCTCTTGGGTGCTTGAATTCGATAAATCAATCCGGGAAAAGTATCAGGATTATATTCCGTATGCTTGTTCTTCATTGCGATATTATTCAAATCTATTAAATTTTCTATATCAAATCGAACGCTTGCTACGATATTGACGATTTTATACGTTGGTTTTGGGGTCATTCATGCATTCCTCTCATTTAACTAACTTTAAATCCACAAAATTCAAAAAACGAAATTTTATTTATAAACTTTATATACTTTAAAAATAGAAAAGAATTTCATTTATAAATCTTCTATCTCGATATCTTAAAAAAGAGATGAAATTGGTATTTATTTTATTTTTTCATCTCATGAATTCAGGGTTAAAATGCGAGAATTTCAAGTTTTCAAGGCGATAATTGCATGACAGATGAAAATCGGTATGAATCAAGAGGTGTTTCTGCGACAAAAGATGATGTAAAGAATGCCATTAAAGAAATCGATAAAGGATTATTCCCGAAAGCGTTTTGCAAGATCGTTCCCGATCAAATTGGCGGAGATCCTGCATATTGTAATGTTTTTCATGCTGATGGTGCAGGAACTAAAACATCTCTGGCGTATATATATTATAAAGAGACAGGCGAATTGTCATGAACCTCGATGATGTTCTTTGTGTTGGCGCAACCAATAATTTTCTAATATCAAATGTAATAGATCGTAATAAAAACTTGATTCCGGGAGAAGTTATTTCAGCCATAATAAAGGGTTATGAAACGTTTTGCTCGCGTTTACGGGAAATGGACGTGCAAATTTTCTTAACAGGCGGAGAAACTGCTGACGTTGGTGATTTAGTAAGAACCATTGCTTGTAATTCCACGATTATTACTCGGATGAAGAGAGAAAATGTAATAACAGGAGAAAATATACGGGGAAATGAAGTGATCGTTGGTTTTTCGAGCACGGGACAAGCAAGTTACGAAAGTGAAATCAATAGTGGAATGGGAAGTAATGGTTTAACAATGGCACGTCATGAAATGCTATCGCGAATTTATGCCGAAAAATATCCTGAAAGTTATGATAACGTCCATTTAACGGATTTGGCATATACCGGACCTCACGAATTATTGGAAACCATTCCAGAATTAAAGATGAACGTTGGAAAAGCATTGCTCTCGCCAACACGAACATATGCACCCATAGTTCGTAAGATCTTGGATAGATTTCGAACAAGTATTTCTGCCATCGTCCACAATACAGGCGGTGGCCAAACGAAATGCCTGCACTTCGGAGAAGGTATCCATTACATTAAAAACGATCTATTTCCAACGCCTGTTTTGTTTCGAATGATTCAGGAAGCATCAAATGCAAGTTGGAAAGAAATGTATCAGGTTTTTAACATGGGTCACCGACTTGAAATCTTGTGTGATGAATCTCTAGCAAAGGAAATCATTCAAATCGCAAAAGAATATAAGGTTGAGGCAAGAATTATAGGACATTGTGAGCAAGCACGAATGAAAAACAAACTAACCATTCAAAGTGAATACGGTGAATACACGTACATGGTTTGAAGTTTGGAAGTGAGAAAATGGAAGAAGAACGAAAAAAATCTGAAAAAGAAGAATTTAGAGAACCGGAGCTTTCAGACTTTGAAAAAAAGGAAATATCCAAATTTCAAGGAATGAGAACCAAAGTTCAAATCTCCGAAGATGAAAAAAAACGCCTAGAAGAACTTGCCAGGGCTGCTGAAGAAATCAAATTAACAAATGATGAAGCCACAGTATTGGACATGCTGACACGCCGCAAATTTCTTGATCAAATCGTTCGAGAGTTTAATCTCGCCTTGAGACCACTGGGAAAGCCTCTTTATAGTCCTGAAAAAATCAAGGAAATTTTAAATTCATTAGAAGATAAAAAGCAAGTTAAAAAAATAACCGTAAATGAAAAAGAAGTTTGGATAAGCACGGAGCATTATAGTGAGAAATTATTTGGAACCGATCGCTTATAAAGAACGTCATTTATTGACAGACGCAGCACATTGCTTTGCAATTTCTTCAAACGCTTCAGCTACGTTAAGCCCATCTTTTGCAGAGGTCAGAAAATAAGGAATGCCTAATTCTCTCGCTTTTTTTGCCACGTCTGACTCGGGCACCAGCTCAACATCCGTCAAGTCAGATTTATTTGCCATTATCACGCTTGGAACGGGACCTCGTGCACCTTTCTCCAAGTCATCTTTCCATTTATTAACCGAGTCAAAAGTCTCACGCCTACTTCGATCGAAGACCAAAACACCAGCATGTGCTCCCTGGTAATAAAAAGTGCGGATGGCACCAAACCGATCATGACCACCAATATCCCAAACCGTTAAAACAACTTCCATGTCCTGTAATTCAACGATCTTGAGATTAAAATCTGCACCAATTGTAGGGAGATAACTGCTGTCGAATTTGTCATCAGAATAACGGCGAATCAATGATGTCTTTCCTACAGACGGATCTCCAATAACTATAACCTTGAAGGCCAATTTTTTCTGTTCTGTCATCGCATAGCTCCCCTAAAATTCATGATAACATCAAATCTTGCTGGAAAATCCCAAGAAAGAATTTCCTTTCTTGATGAAGAATTTTATTTTTTTGAATCTATTAATAATTTAAATCTATTAATAATATAGAGATCTTTCATAATTTTTATACTTAATGTTTCGCCCTTCCTCGCTAAAATAACATGGGACATCAAGAAACAAAAAAGATTACTTAAAATTAATGAAATGAGCAAAACTTCAGCCCATTTATGGAGTGTTTGAGTTGAAAAAAACGTGGAGATGGATCATTTTTTTAGCCTGCGTGGTGCTTTCCATCCTTTCACTCGTGCTCTTCTTTGTAGGATTTCCGCTTCTATTGTTTTTCTTGATTTTTCCACCGATCATATTTTTTGGAGATTCAAATAAATCAACAAAAAAGCAAGTCTCGAGTTATTGCATGATTTGTGGTTCGAGAATTCAAGAACGTGATAACTTTTGTTCAAATTGCGGCGAGAAAATTGAACGAGAGGAACGATAGATGTATTTTGACGTTCACAATCACTTATGTCAGTATAAAAATCCAGAAGAAATCATCATGCAAAGCAAGTCCATAGGAGTGACTATTTTTGCGGTTTCGATGTCGTTAAAAGACTGCTTAAGAACGCTTCAATTGGCGGGTGCGCACGCGAATGTCAGGGCATTTTTAGGTTTTCATCCGATGCACGTTGCAGGGAAGAAGTTTCGGATGGAATTTCTTGAAAAAGTGGACGCGCTTCTCGAAAAACAAATCCATCAAGTTGCCGGAATTGGTGAAATCGGCTTGGACAAGTACTTCTTCAAGGAGAAAAATTTTGACAGGCAATTGAAGGTTTTTGATTTTTTTCTCAATAAAGCAGAAGAGCTTCGGCTTGGAGTGACGATTCACGGAAAAGATGCAGAAAGAGAAGTTTTTCAAGCATTATCAACGCACGATATTCACCCGATTGCAATACACTGGTATTCTGGACCTGAAGACCTGTTGAAAGTCGGTGTTGATAGGGGATATTTCTTCTCCCTCACGCCAGCCATTAAAACTTCACCAAAACATCGACACGTGGCAGAATTCGTCCCACTTGATTTATTATTGACCGAAACAGATGGACCATACAAATTCAGGGATGAACACGGAAGAAAAACCATAGAAGGCGTTCCAATGATGATTCCCGATATCGTTAATGAGATTGGTGAGATTAAGGGGAAAGATTTCGAAGAGGTTCGCACGCAATTAGCCGAAAATGCCAAAAAATTTTTAAAATGATTTATTAAATGACGGATCTCACCGAGACTTTTATACAAAATTTTATATTCTTAACAAGCAAACAAATAATCCAAGAGATAATTTTCTATTTGGTGGTTTGATGTCTGAAAATGAAACACGTTTATCAAACACGTTTCTCATTCTCGTCTTGATCACGTGGTCTGCAATACTTGCAATAGGGCTAATTCTCATCTTCCTGAACATGAATATTGCGATTGGTGCTTTAGGTCAGAGTAATATTGTAGTTGTTCTTCTTTTCAATGTCATCACGATCATGGGAGATACATTCGTGATGATAATACTCTTAGCACTTTTATTTTACCTTTACGATAAGAAATTTGCCATAAAGATGGGAGTTCTTCTCATCACATCAGCGTATTTGAACGATTTCTTAAAAGATTGCCTGAGAGATCCAAGACCACCCACGAACGCGTCTGCACTTGTTCCTGGATCGGGGTACGGTGCACCTTCAGGTCATACTCAAGGTGCCGTCGTAACCTATGGATTGATTGCACATGAATTCAAGGATGTCGGCAAGAAATACATCGTTCCCATTCTTCTCACGATCTTGATCAGTCTAATTGCAATTTCAAGAGTCCTCATAGGAGTTCATGACGTTCAAGACGTGATGCTTGGGGCCTTGATAGGAATTCCATTCTTGGTGACATTCATTTTAGTGGAACCTTACGTGTCGGAGAAAATTTCGGAATTAAGTCTTAACATGAAATGTCTCCTGTGCATAATCCCGCCCGTATTGATGTTCATCATTGCGCTCATCATCTTTGAAGGAGTGTTTCAGGTCTTGCCTTCTTATGGTGATTTTGGAATGCTGTGCGGTGCCTTGCTTGGAATCACGCTCGGTTATGTTTTGGAAAAAGAATACGTGGACCTTGAAAAAGATGTTTCTTTATTACGGAAAATAATACGTCTCATCATTGCAGGTTTTCCTGCCGCCCTGGCTTATGTCGTCCTTAAAGTGCTTGATTTGGCAGCGATAAGCAGTCTTCTCGATCAACTGATTTCATTTGCAGTCTTTGTTGGCATCGGTTTCTTTGTAATTTTCCTCGCAGGATATATCTTCAAAAAAATAAATCTTTAAATTCTTTTTTTCTATTGATCAACTAACACGGCTTGAAGAGGAGCATGAGAAAAGAATGCAAGAAAATAGCGACGATCCTAACAACGAGCAAGATAAGGTTCAAAACTCTTCGAGCTGGTCTCATTTAATTGAAATAAGCAAAAAGTATTACGTTCAAGCCTTAATAGGTATTGGAATGACCATTTTTGCAATAATTTTCAACTACGTGGTCGACATTTCATCGTTCATGGATTTTGACATTTATTACAATAATTGTCAGTTGGTCCTGCAAACGGGTAACCTAAATTTTCTATATTTTGATTTTTCACAACTGCGATTCCCGTATCTTCCCATATCTTTCCTCTTTCTATTTCCCTTTGCTTTGTTACCGTATTTTGTTTCCATTCATCTTTTTATTTGGATGGAAATTATCTTCTATAACTTGGCAATATTCATTCTTCACAAGATCGACCCAAGGATTTCTTTTTTCTCATCTTTTCTAGTCGTTGGATTGCTGGTAGATATCGGGACCGCTAACTTGGATTGTTTAATTTTCTTGCTGGTGGCTCTCGCTTGTTACATGATTAATCGAAATACGGAGAAGAAGGCAATTAAAAGCGTAGAATATGCTACAAGCACGTTTTTCTTCAGCGGCTCTTTAATGAAAACGACCACGTTATTGTTATATCCTTATTTATTAATCAAGTCGGATGAAAAATTAAGATATTTTCTTGAATCCATTATAGTTTTATTCGTGACGATCATCCTACCTTTCCTATTCGTTCCGGGACTCCTCTTCAGTTACGTGGAGGACCTGAGATTCATGTCAAAAACATATGGAACGTTTTTTATTCGCGGCCCTCACTTCACCTTCCTTGTCCCGATCGGCTTCTTTTATGCGACTTTGCTCCGCAAGTACAAGAGACTTGCAAGATATGAAATTTTGGTGATTTTGGGCTTGAGTATTCTCCATTTAGTATTCTTATTCTTGCAAATGGGATACTATATTTTAGTTCGGCCGAATATTTTTGGAATTACTTTTCTTTAATTATCAAATTCATTGAAAAAATGAGAAAAATAAAGTTAAATAATGAGTTTAATTCTTAATACTATTGAAAACATATTCACTTCGAATGGAAGCGATCGTGAAAGCTAATTGAACGTGAATATTTGCAGAACTTAAAGTTGGATCGCTCAAACTATCATCATACATGTCGCGTAGTCCATTTAATGCATTTCTTACCAAAACCGGGGATACAGGACAAGACATAAACATCACTTCTTTTGTTCTTCTGTGTTACAATAACACACCCACACTATTTAAACCTTTCTCAAAAATTTTGAATTCTCAAGTTTTCAAGGTTTTGTTTAAAATTTGAAATCATCTTCTTTATTCAAGCCATCAACTTGAAGAAAATTATTAATACGAGACGGCATTAATAAAAGATTGATATCAATGACTTCCACCATCAAAGAAATGGCTAAGAATTGGAAAAATTCCGTTTTGGACTTCTCAAAATTTCTCTTGGAACGTTTAAAAGAGGATATTTTCAGCATTATTTTATTTGGGAGTTTGATTGAAAATCAAGTTACTAGAAATAGCGATATTGACATTTTAGTAATTCATTTTGGAGATAAAAACGTGGAAAATAAAATCCACGAGCTTACATTTCAATTCATTTCTGAGAAACAAGTTCCGATTGAAGTTGTATTATATAACGTGTTTGATTACTTGTTTAATCCATCCTATTTTCTTATCAACATCCGGAAAAAAGGAGATGTCTTATTCATGGTAGATGATCAAGTTGCGAAAAAGAAGATAATAAAAGCCTTATTTAATCTTTCAAGATCCTTTCAAGAAGATGCCACCGAATGTTTCAAAATGAAAAGATATCGAGCAACCATCGATTTGGGATATAACTCCATTGAATTAGCAGTAAAGGGTCTTTTACTAAAAGAAAAGGATGATTTGCCAGGTTCTCACGGTGGTTTGATAGCAAAGTTTGGTGAATTATTCGTTCTAACAAACAAAATTCCAAACGAAATTGGAAAAAAGATCAACCAGGCTCTTGCAAGTAGAAATAAGGCAAGATATGACCCTGAAGTCGTAATCACGGAAAACGATAGCAAATTCATCTTGGATTTAAGGGACGAACTTGAACAATATCTTTCTACATGAGTGTTTTTGTCAATTTCCGATCTCCTGCAGGAAAAAAATCTTTTTATCTGAAGCAATCATCTGGAATAATTTTAAAGATGAGGATGATTATTCTTGTAATTGAGATGATTTCCGTGCCGACGTACAGAACTCCCGATGGTGCAAGATTATTTTATGATATTAAAGGGGATGGCGAAAAACCCATATTCTTCTTGCATGGATGGGGTATATCTTCAGCTTTTTTTTCGGAGCAAGTTGAGCCTTTAATGAGTAACGGATACAAGATTATTCTTTTGGACTCGAGAATGCACGGAAAAAGCGAAAAAAACCAGAGTGTCATTCCTGAAATTTATAAGGACAACCTACTGGAATTAATGCTTGACGATTTCTTTAACTTCAAGAAGGAATTGGGTATTGATGGCGACTACATGCTTTTCGGACATTCTGCGGGAGGTGCCGTTAGCGCATGTATTGCGAACAAGGATCCCAAGCACGTAAAAGCTCTTGCCATCATAAATAGTTCATATACCATTTCAGAAAACCCTGCAATAATACTTCTCTGGGAATTAGTTCCACTCTTTGTAAGGGCACTTTACAATCCCTACATTCGTAATGGATATAAAATGGTTCTACGTAGCAAGAGCATTCAATATTCCCTTTCACTTGCACTAGACATACCCCTGGCAAATCTTCAAGCGTGGATAAATGACATTTTAACGATTCCACGGCAAGCACTCGTGCTCGAATACATGAATTTAAAAAGAGTGAACATAAAAGACATCATGAAGAGCATCACGTGTCCCACGTTAATCGTAGCGTCAGACTTGGACTTGATCACACCTGCGATAATGTCTAAGACCATACACGAGTTAATTCACGATTCAGAATTACATGTCATCAAGAATGCGGGACATTTAGCAATGATCGAACAAAAAGAGGAATTCAATTCGATCCTTCTGGATTTCCTAAAAAGGCATTATTGAAAAATAGAAAAAAAATCAGATCTGCCGTTCAAGATTTA
Source organism: Candidatus Helarchaeota archaeon (assembly GCA_029838215.1). Lineage (GTDB taxonomy): Archaea > Asgardarchaeota > Lokiarchaeia > Helarchaeales > RDOG01 > JALGVI01. Next base: position 83,037 of record JALGVI010000006.1, read on the forward strand.
TGATCTTGATGAGATCACCAACACTTTCTGCGGCATCAGAGATGCTTTCAATGCACTCGATCAAATCAGAAATGGCGATGGCAGTAAAGGGAGGAATGGTAACATCATTTCGTCTCTCGATTTCGAGGATCTTTTTTAAGATATTCATGCGGTCGTTATCGACGACGTGTTCAACCTTTTTTATTTTAGAAACCATCTCCAAGATAGAATCCGATTCGCTCTCTAATTGCTGTTCGACGGCTTCATGCAGTATTTCGCAACCTTCGAGCGTGTCTTTCATGATTAGCAAGAGTTCATCTTCAAATAGTTTCACGAAATCCATGGTTTGTTCTCTTAATAAGAGAGCCATTCGACGTCCGGCAGCATTTGCTCCATTTGCAACATCATCGAGACGTTTCACGAGATGGGCAAGATCTTCTCGCACCTGAGGCACCATTTCACCCTTTGATAAATCGAGTAATATTTCTCGGCGGATCTCATCGGCTTCATTCTCGATCTGGTTGATTTTTTTTATGGTGTTTTCGACTTTCTTCACGTCTTTATTTAAATATTCTTTAATGGCACGATTAAGTTCGAAGACACATTCAAAGACTTTCTTCGAATGTTCTTTCGTCCGTTTTATGACTTTTACTTCCCGCTTTGTTTTAAACCACTCTAAAAGGCTTCCCATTGTTTGATCACGCATGTAATTCTAATATAACTGAAGAACTTAAACTAATTTAATTGTATCTATTTTCTTTACTTGAAAATTGAGTATTTTAGGCTGAAATGCATTAAAAAACCTAAAATTAAAATAAGATTTTAAGGAACAGGAATGATAAAAATAGAAGCAGTGTAAAATCATGCAACCTATCGTTTTAAAGTCAGGGTTAAGGGTAAAAATTCGTCAATATGAGCACCCAAGAGATTTTGAAGGGGTAGCTGAAATTAACAGGTTATCCCTGCGCGTTTCATTTAATTATTTATATGAACCCTTCTCACGAAAGTCCCCTGATTTGTTTTTAGTAGCGGAAGATACGACCAAGTTTAAAAAAATTGGGTTTGTCTTAGTGGACATTAACGGTCTTCGAGGGGTAAAACATTCCAGCTTGATTTATGCAATTGCCGTCCATCCTGATTATAGGCGACTTGGAATTGGAAAACTTTTAATTAATGAATTGGTGCAGCGTCTTCGGACAAACCACGTCAAGATCAAAACAATCTATCTACACGTCCAAGAAACTAATGAAGGAGCAATTACTTTTTACAAGAATTACGGATTTAAAGAAAAAACTTTTTTAAAGAAGTTCTATTCTTGGGGAGAAGGGGCTTACCGGCTTTATTATGAATTGTAAACGAGAAAAATATCATTTAATCTAAAAATAAAGGAAATGAAGTAAAAATGAGAGCAATACAATTTAAAGCATCTATTCCGCGATTTATTTTTTCAAAAATCACGGGGAAATATGTGGGAAAAGGCACGATGTGTCAATTTACAACCAATGCCCCGGAACCACAATTACCCACACCCGAGTGGGTGAAGATCAAGACGAAATTAGGGGGAATTTGTTCTGATGTCAACGTGATTTTTTTAAAAGATTCGATCAATTTAGAGCCAATAACATCGTTTAATCCAGCCATAATGGGACATGAAAATCTCGGGACAATTCACGAACTCGGGGAATCGGTTAGAGGCTTTGAAATAGGCGATCGAGTAATTGCAGATCCCATGTTACCGTGCCCAACTCGGGGTTTTAAATCCGAAAATTATTGCCATTCTTGCAAACGCGGTGATTTTTCCACCTGTGAGAATTTTACGGAAGGAACAATCGCACCGGGTTTCAACCTTGGTTTTTGTGAATCTGTTGGTGGATCATGGGGCGATTATTTTTGTGCACATCCCTTCCAGCTTTTTAAAGTTCCGGATAAAATTTCGGATGAAAATGCAATTTTAGTGGATTCTTTCACGGGTGCACTTCACGCCGTAATGCGGCACCCTCCTAAAGACACGGATGATGTCCTTGTCGTTGGTTGTGGAATTATCGGTCTTCATACCATCCGAGCCTTGAGGATTCTCGGATCAAAAGCGAGAATAATCGCTTTGGCACGTTATGAATTTCAAGGAATGGAAGCCAAGAATGCCGGAGCAGATGAAGTGATAATTTCTCGAAACAAAAAGGAAATATACCGAAAAGTGGCGACACTCACGGATGCAAAAATCAAAAAACCATTTATAGGGAATGAGATAATGATTGGAGGTGCCGATGTTGTTTACGAATGTGCAGGAACGAATCAGAGCATTGATGATGCAATTCGTTTTACCCGCAACGGAGGAATATTAGTAGCAATTGGCATTCCTGCAGATATCACGATTGATTGGGGAATGATCGTTTCGTTTGAAATTAACATTGCACCATCTTTCTGCTCTGCTGAAGAAGATTACGAGGAAAAACGCATTCGATGTTATCAGATGGTTTTAGAGTGGATGGCCGCTGGTAAGTTGGACCTATCGCACATGTTGACACACAAGTTTAGGATTGAAGAATTTAAAAAAGCATTAAAATCAGTTACTCATAAAGGAAAAAATAAAGTAATCAAAGCAGTTTTTAGCTTTGAAGAATAGAGGAGTTTGAAAATGGTAACATGGCAGGATAACATCGATCTTAAACGAATCATTGTCTTGGGCACGGTCATTTTACTAACAATTGCCTATTACTTTCTTGCACTTGCATACATCCCCATTTCCCCCACTCAGAAAAATCTAATTTTTTTCCAGGCTTTATTCGGCTGGCTTCCGCTTGCGGATTTTTGGCAATACATCTTTCAATTCGTTCTTGCTTTTTTATTCTTTTTTATAATTCCTGTTCTATTGATCAGGTTTTATTTCAAGGAGGATTTGAAGGATTATGGTTTTTCCTTAAAGGAGCGAAAGCTCATCCTCATCTTCTCGGTATTGGCGGTAGCGATCATGGTTCCACTTGCAATATACCAGTCAATGGACGTTACCTTTCAATTGGCTTATCCGATGTCAAAACTCGTCGTGAATAACATTTTCCTACTTATCATATATGAAACATGTTATGTTGTCTTCTATTATTTGTCATATGAAACGATTTTTAGAGGATTTTTGCAATTTGGGTTGAAACGCGAAGACACGACTAATAAGGGACTTTGGTTGATCATTGCAATCCAGACTGTAATCACCGTCCTGTTCCATATTGGAAAACCCATCATGGAGATCATGGGTGCACTGATTGCAGGAATAATCTTTGGTTATATTGCTTTAAAAGCAAAATCCATTTATCCCGTCTTGCTAGGACACGCTTTATTGGGAGTTGTTTTAGATGTTTGTAGCGTTTTTTGGAGCGTGATCCCGTGAAATTTCTCGTGACGGGAGTGAATGGGTTCATTGGCTCGAATTTGACAAGACATCTCCTAAACAAAGGACACCAAGTGCGGGGATTGATCTTGCCTGGAACCGATGAAACTTTTTTAGAAGGCCTTGAAGTCGAAAAAGTCTATGGTGATTTGACCAAACCCGAAACATTAACCGGTATTGTAGAAGGAGTGGATGTCGTGATCCACTTGGCTGCTAAGGTAGCGGAATGGGGACCTGAAGAATCGTTTAAGATTCTAAATTTTGAAGCCACTCAAACAATGTTGGATCTTGCCATCACGAATGGCGTGAAGCGATTCGTGTACATGTCATCACTAACAGTCCATGGGTTGAAAAATTTTGACAATGCGACTGAGGACACGCCTTATGAGCCGTGCAATTATTACGCATTGTACAAGAAGAAATCGGAAGACTTACTTAATGAGTACCATTCTAAAAAGAAAATTGAAGTGGTCATAATTCGACCGGGATTTGTCATCTTTGGCCCAAATGATCGCATGTTCAGTCTCGAAGTCTATCAAAGATATGCCAAAAAGAATGGAATGCCGGTTATAAATAAGGGTAAGGCACTCACCTGTTATTCTTATGTTGAGAATTTAGTCGATGGACTTATCTTGGTGAGTGAACATCCTAAAGCCGCAGGAAACACGTATATTTTAAGCGACGGTCCAAATATTTCATGGAAGGAATTTAATAATGAAATGTTTCGCCCGCTAGGAAAGGAAATAAAATTATCAAGCGTGCCCTATTGGTTGGCTTATCTCGGAGCAGGTTTGATGGAAGGAATCTACAAGTTATTCAGGCGCAAGAGCCCTCCGTTGATTACACTATACATGATCAAGGTTCAATCACGTGATCTTTCTTTCAGTAATCAGAAAATCATGCAAGAATTAGGTTATGAGCCAAAAATTTCAATTCAAGAAGGTTTTTTACGGACTTATGAATGGTTTTTACAAGTCGCCAAGGACGGAGAATAAATGAAAAGACCAAAAATTTACTTAAATTTGGGATTTCCAAACTCGATAATGAAGCACAAGAATAAACCAATTGATGGCGTTGGACTTTTTCGAATTGAATTCATGATCGCCACGTATGTGGGACAGCACCCTGCTTGGTTGTTAGACAAGGGAAAAGGTGAGTTTTATCTCAACAAGATCATTGATGGCATTGAAACGGTTGCTCGAGAAATTTATCCCAAGCCCGTCGTAATGCGATTTTCAGATTTCAAAACAAATGAATACAGAGACTTGCTCGGTGGAACTGAATACGAAATACACGAAGAAAATCCAATGATGGGATGGCGAGGGGCTTCCAGATTTATCTCAGAAAAATTTAATGCCATATTTCGAACGGAATGTCAAGCAGTTACTTGGATTCGAGAAAATTTTGATAATTTATGGGTCATGATACCCTTCTTAAGGAGCGTAGAAGAGGCACAAAAATGCCTTGACATCATGAAATCAGAAGGGCTAAAAAGGAGTGACACATTCAAGATATGGTTGATGGCAGAAACTCCCGCATTCGCTTTACAAATTCAAGAATTCAATAAACTGAATATCGATGGATATAGCATTGGTTCTAATGACTTGTGTCAATTCATTCTTGCGGTAGATCGGGATAACGCAGACTTGCAAAGAATGGGCTACTTTAATGAAGAACATCCCGCAGTAATTAAAGCGATTGAAATGATCGTTAAAGGAGCGCACGAAGCAAACAAGACGTGCTCAATATGCGGTGAACGCATTTCAAATTCGTTTTCGTTATTAGATAAATTAATGGAATGGGAAATCGATAGCATCTCTTTAAATGCAGACGCAGTCCAAAAAGTACACGATTACATCAATTCAAAATTTTAAACTCATAAGTAATGATAAAAACGCATTAAAAAAAACGAAGTAATGGCATTTATTCTTCGATTCCAAGATTTTCGGTCAATTTCCACTTCATTTTCATTAAATTTTTTTAATGTTTCTTGTAGCAACAGGATTTCGCGGTAAATATTCTCCGTGATTAGACCATTTTTGAAAAATAGATCTAATACTTTAGGGAAATTAGTTCCGATGTCGTCTAATCGCTCATCTCTCAGGTTTAATCCTTGGTTCAATTCAAAAAGAAGAGATTTTAGTTTTTCAAATCCAGCTTGAAAATCACGTGCCATTTTTCATTCCATTCAGTCGTTCCAGACTAATACTATACCCGTCTCATCATCAGCTTCCGTGCGCATCTTGATCTTCTTTCCATCCATTTCCTTGAACGTCATTTTGAGATTGCACGCCATGAAAGCAGGAATTTCAAATTCACGAGATACGATAGCCAAGTGAGATCCTGTCGATCCGCTTGAACATATCACGCCAGTAATTCTGCTCAGAATGGGACCTAGCGTGGTTGTTCCAGCCTGCTCCACTAAACATATCTTCCCTTCGGCTTCACCTTGTATCAATTCAATGACATCATTAACATCTTTTATGTATTTTGCCTGTCCAGTTACTTCATTTTTGGTGGAACAGGACAAACCAGATCCAATTTCTTCGAACGCCATTCAAATTCAACTCTTTATCCTTCAAGTTTTCCAAGATATTACTCAAAGACAAAATTCATAATTATCAATCCTTAAAAAATCTTATGACTGACGTAAATCGAGTTATTTTATGCCTTAAATGAATCCACGTGATATCCTAAAATGCGCTCCTTGTCAGAACCAAGAATTTGAAAATCAAAATGCTCTGGTTCGCTAGGAAAATATTCATTTATGATGAAACAGGGCTTCTTAAGATGGTAAATGACGTATGCCCTATGCAAGATGAATTGGTTTGCAGAAGGAAAGATCTTGCGAAAAAACGGAAATTTTTTAACTTCAAATTTATTAAAAAACAGGATTTCACGAAATGTTTCAAGCTTCTCAGCAGAAATGATCATTCCAATTCCAAAATCAGTATGATCTAGTTTATGCAGTACGGCGGGCGTTAAATTATCCACGTAAATAATGCTCAGGGCATAGACCAGATTGGTGCCTGTCTTCGCACTTTGAAGAATTACCTCTCGATACTTGAAATTCTCGGGTGACCGCCCATCATTTACGTTTTTAACATATAATTCGTGCTTCTCAAGGTCATCCCATAAAAAACAAGAGTTAAGGGCGGGCTTGATGATGTTAATAATAGAACCCGTCCATTGTCGAAGAACCTGCGTGACAGTTCCATCAGTATGTAACAGGATCCGGTGCAAAGGACTCAATTCTTCTTCTTTGATCGGAAGTACAGCCATCACCACGTTTTTTTTGAAATGAGTCATAATAAAACTTACAAAAAAATCTTGTAAAATTTGAATTTAAATCTTTAAAACGATAAAATCCAACTTTTTACAAAAATAAAACGACTAAATTTTCCAAAATCGTCAAGAAATAGAAATAAATCTTAAACTTGAACCATCAAGGATCTTTTTAATACTAAAATATCGTCTTCTAACCGGAATATTTCTGCCTTTAGTTGCTGTATTTCGCTAGAAAGTCCTAAAACGATTCTAACTAAATCATTTTTACTAAAAGTTTCATAAATTGATTCTAGAAATTGTTCATCCATTTATAATCATCTTTCGTGCATACATATAAGAATTAAGCAGTGAATCGAGAGTTTTGTTATAATTTTTGTGTAAACATCTGTGCACTCGTGCATGATATTCGTGAAAAAAAGCTACAACATGATTCGCATCAAGTCATGACCAATGATTACATTGCCGGAAAATTCTTGCTTGATTATTTTTTCCATGGAGATCAGTTCGGCTTCGCAGACAGGATAAAAATGCGTCAGCACGAGGTTTTTCACGTTCGTATCATTTGCAATCTGGATTAAATCTTTAGGAGTGACATGACTTCCAGTTTCGATTCCATCGGGAAAGGAACATTCATGAATGAGATAATCGCAACCAGTCGCGAGATCAATCAACGCAGGTGCTGGGGCAGTATCACCACTACACGTGATGGAATGTTCAGGAGAATCAAAACGAAAAGCAATCGATGGAATGCCGTGCACGGTTGGAGCAACACTGACTCGTATATCTTCCTGTTGAAAAATCACGCCGTGCTCGCAATCCTGACTTTTAAGGAAATTAAAAACGACATTTAAATAATTAAAAACGTCTGAAAACAGCACGTTAAGAAAAGATGTCGTTCCAGAGGGACCGTAAACGTGGAATTCTCGAACTCGCTTCAACATTAATAATTCTTTTAGGATTATGGAAATATCGGAAACATGGTCAACGTGTAAATGCGTAAGGAATATGTGATCAAGGTTCGTGATCTCCATTTCCGGAATCTTTGCGAGTTGTCGTTGAGTCCCGGGACCACAATCTATCAAAAATGGCTTTCCCTTTAACATTATTAGAATCCCCGGAGACAGTCTTTTAGCAGATGAAAGTGCAGTACCCGTTCCCAACAAGATGATTTGATCGCGAATTTCAATCAATCCTCCAATTTCAAATACAGAATTTTATATAAAAAAGTGTTTAATTAAAAAAAGAATTTGTTCGATATCCCTTAAAAAAAATACCATTATAATTCCAACTTTCCTCATTTTCAATAAGTTCGATAAAATATCATTATATTTTTATTGAAAAAACAACTTTATAATCGTGTGGCAAGTAGTCACAAGAGTTAAAAATATGAAAATAGACCCGAAAAAAAAGGTTATTATCCGACAGAAATACGTGCAATAACTTAAAATTAAAAAAAAAGAATGAAAGGAATTGTATTGACATGTCCACCCAAGAATTGAATTTTAAGCTTCTCGGAGGACTTCCCAAACAAACAATCCTGAATCGAACTTCTGCAGAAACGGGTATTGTTCACGGAATTCTCCTGCGAAACAAGAAAAAAGGACTTGCAGTTTTTATTTCAATGATATCATTAAAACCCGGTGCTCGGAGCAAAGCAGATGCTGATGACAAACCAACGATCATTGGAGGATTCACGAGTGAAGACATAAAGGAAGAACTTCGCAAGCTTAAAAAACAGAAATGGGTACCGATCGGTCACTTGCAGATAGATATTGGGCGGAAAGCCGTAAAACGGTATCTTGAGGGTGGTACAGAATTTGCACTTGTAGATTTGGAAACACTGCTTGAGAACCAACAAGACGAAACGAAATCTAAAGAATATCTTTCTTATTTCACCTAATTTTTTGATTTTCTTCCGAAAAAAAACACCGAATTCGAGATTTTCGTTTGGTCTTCCACAGATTTGTGTAGATCCTTGCTCAATGGAAAAAATTTAAGTAAATTTTAAGAATTAAACTACATCCGAATTTTAATGAATTTATTTGCAGTGACGTGATAGAAATGGGTCGTGGTATAAATCTTAAAGAACAAGACATTCATGATGAAAAGTGGCTTGAAGGATACGCACGCAAGTCGGCTAAAAACGTTGAAGAATTATGGGTGAACACTTTTCAATGGCCTCTCCCAACACCGGATGGTGTTTCAGCGGGCGATGTTACCGGAGACGGAAAATGTGAAGTCGCGGGATGCTCAGATGATCATTTCCTAAAGCTTTTTACATGGGATGGAAAAGAAATATGGCGAAAAGACCTGTTCGATGCCGTGATTTTTTGCAAGATCGTGGATGTTGATGCAGACGGAAAAAAAGAAATCATTTGTGGTGGAGCAGACAAGACTTTTCACGTATTTGATGCACAGGGAAATGAGAAATGGAATAAAAAAATCAAAAAATGGTTTTATTGTGCAGAAGTTGCAGATATTAACAACGATGGAATCCCAGAAATTTTAACAGGAACGCGAGATCGACACCTCTATTGCCTCAACGGAAAAAATGGCAGTGAACTTTGGAAGGTCGAGACTGATCTTTACGTCAAGAATTGCAAGGTCATTAAAGATTTTATCATCATGGGATCAGATGACGGCACGTTCAGGGCATTAGATTCCAAGGGTAACGAGAGGTGGCTTCGGGAATTTGAAGACCGCGTCACCGCATGTGATTTGGTAAGTTGGCAAGGAAAATATTATAGCTGCGCGGGATCTGAAGACGGGCCGTTAAAGTTTTTCGATGATAAAGGCGCGGAATTGTGGTCATTTCAGTTTGGTGGTCCAATAACAGCGTGTAAAATAATTGACTTCACCAAAGATGGAAATCTTGAGATCGTAGCCTGTTCAAGAGATTCTCAGGTTATCGTCTTTGACTTGAAGGGGGTTCCAAAGATCAAAATTAACGAACCTGAAGATGTCACGTGCATGAAAATAGGGGACACCAACGCAGACTCGCGACAGAACTTAATTATAGGCAATCAAGATTCATTTTTACGAATTTATGATGAAATGGGAAAAGAACGTTCAAATTATCAGTTCGAGAATGCGGTAAAGTGCATAGAAATCGCAGATATTGATGGAGACGGTCGACTCGAAATCATTGCTGGGGGACATGATAGGACCATTCGAGCCCTCAGAGAAAATTTGACATGAAACCAATTCGGTTCTCTTTTTAGGGGAAACCAAAAATCTTCTGAATGACGTGCAATTTGTCTTTAAAATCTTTCTAAAAATAAGCATTTTGTTTATTAATTCAAATGGCAATTGCGATTTTCTCAAATTTTTACTGGAAAATTGAGAAACAAAGTTTAAATAAACCCTTACAGCTTTTAATTAAATATTCAAATTTCAAGCTTGAATCCTATTAATTAGGTAAGTGATCACGTTGAGTCAAGAAGAATTAGAGAATCTGAAAAAAAGGAAAAAGGAATTGGAGAATGAACTCTCAGAGATCCGTCATAGGATTGAACTCGTAGAAAAAGAAATCCGAGAAGAACAGTCAAGGACACCCATTCCAACGAGGACAGAAATCAGGAAAGAAGAGAAAAAGCAGGAACCATTGGCAGCACCCATTCCGAATCTTGACCCTGTCGCACCAGCATCAGGATCACGCTCATCGGTAATTAGTTCAAATACACAAATGACAGCTTCCGCACTTAGTTCTAATAGACCAGGGGGAAAACGCATTACGAAACAAGTCTTACCAAAAGGCGGCGCAGTTTCTCAAGTAAAAGCCAAATCAGGGAAATATCATTGTCCAAATTGCGACTCCAACTATTATGAAGAACTTGAAGATAAAAGCAGGGTTCTTTACGCAATGGGTCCCGGCTTAAATGTTTATGGTAAAAAATTACGGTGTTGGAATTGTGGACATGAATGGCCCAAACCAACAGACTAAATTTTTAAAAATAATGCGTTTTTTTTAAAACTCAAGAGTGAAAAAGACAGGACATCTTCGTGTCTTTAACTTTATTTCTCTTTTTTAACCGATTCATCGTTTCTCGATGAATGCCATGAGACAAACAAGCAATATTTAATTTACTTCAAAGTAATCTCTTTTTCGTTTAAAATGTGAATAGTGAAGGAATTGTGTGTGGATTTTCGCTCACGTAAAGGGGAATGTAGGGAGGAGGGGGTTGGGGGTTAAATAAAACTAGTATATGAACGAAAATCTTCCACCAATTCCTTCTCAAAACTTTTTCTTATCACCCAAAACCGGTCATATACTCTATAGTCCCCATGTCTTGAAATGCGATTCTCGTAATTATTTACATTTTTATTAGTTAAATTACAAGTTTTAAAAGCTTTTTCATTACCCATAATAAAAAATCTATTTATTTTGAAAAAATAGACAAAAACGGAATTTTGAATGTAAATTGAATAAGACTCCACTTAGAACATTCCGATAAAAAGCCGTCAAACGGATAACATCCTTTAAAAATAACCAAAATAAAGAAGTGGGCAATGAGAATGGTGCTCAATAAGTATTATCATATTTATTATATTAGATTTTAGAGAATTTTAGAAATTTTAAAATGTCTCTTTTGAAAACTGAAGTCAGTAGAATTCTATTTCAGAAATTGAAATAATTAAGAACTCTTAGTTTCAGAAAATACTTCTGAAAGATCTACTTAATTTAATAGGAGATTAGAACAAAATGCCAGAATTAAGAGAAGTCGTAATTGTAGATGCAATTCGTACGCCCATGGGCAGAAGTGGTTGGAAGGCAGCCACTAAAAAAGGGATACATTATTATTCTACTGCTCAAGAAATGACAGCACAGGTGATAAAGGCAATTGTTGAGCGGGCAAAATTGCTATCAGCAGCTTTTGACCCCAATGAAATTGAAGACGTTGCATTTGGATGCTCAGCGCAATATGGTGAACAAGGCGGTAATTTAGGACGAATTGGCGTGCTTGTCGCAGATTTGCCGGATTCCATTGCAGGACAAACCATCGACAGGTATTGCAATGCAGGATTGCAGGCAATAAACACCCAAGCAATGGCCATAGCAACAGGGGCAGGGGACATAATGATTGCAGGAGGAACTGAATTTCTCTCAAGATATCCATTAGGATCTAGCTTGAGTGCAGTTTGGTTCGCAAAAAAATCAGCACAACCTTACTCACACCGAATTCATAAAGCATTTATGAAAAAATCCACGATCATGGGTCAATCAGCAGAATTAATTGCTGCACAATATAAGATCAGCCGTGAAGAATTGGATGATCTTGCGGTTTATAGCCATCAACACGCAACAAAGGCGATGAGAGATAAGGAAGTGTACAACAAGCGAATATGCCCCATCAAGACATTGCAATATACGGAAAACGAACGTGGAAAATTGAAGAAGCTAAAGGATGAGGATGGAAGACCCGTCATATTAAGAGCAACAGAAGATGAAACACCCCGACAAATGTATTTAGATGATGAAGAAACTGCTAGGCAAAAGCTCGCTGCATTGAAACCGCGCTTCAAGCCTGTTGGTGGAGTTGTTACTGCTGGAAACTCAAGTGCAATCGTTGATGGTTCGTCTGCCGTGCTTTTAATGAGTCGAGAAAAAGCAGATGAACTGGGAATCAAGCCACTTTGCTCTTACGTTTCAAGTGCCGTTGAAGGATCCGATCCCATTTTCATGTTATTAGGACCCGTACCAGCAATGTATAAGGCATTAAAGAGAGCGGGTAAAAAAATTGAAGACATGGATATAATTGAACCAAACGAAGCATTTGCTTCACCAGTTATCGCATTCGCCAAAGAATTCGGTTACGATTATTTAGATCCACGACAAAATCCATTCGGTGGTGGAATTTCCATAGGTCATCCCATTGGTTGTTCAGGTTCCATGTATTTCGGTGAAATGTGTTGGGCCTTAGCAACTCAAAATAAAGAATGGGCCATCCAGACGTTGTGCGGCGGTGGTGGCGTAGGCATAGCAACTGTTGTAAAACGTGATAAAAAGGAAAAACCATCAGTTTTCAACATTCCATCCGACTGGGCAATAAATAATAAGGTGAACTACGACATTCCTGCCAAGCAGGCTCAGCGTGGTATTGTTGATCACAAGTACATGATACCCGAGTTAATTAAAAAATACGGTGAACTATAAAATATTCGAATAGGGTAGATAAAATTCCCTCTTTTCTTTTTTTAATCAAAATATCCAAATAAATCTCCAGAATCTTCTAAATCTTGTAACCAATCAATGTCTTTTTTAAACAGAGGAACATCTGAACCCGAAAGGATTTTTGAAATTAATGAAACGATCTCCTCGACGGTCATTTCTGAAGTGTCAATTTGGAAAATGATTTCAGGAGAAAATGCATCAAATGCAGCTTGAATGCAGGTCCCTAGAATTTCGGCTTGCAGGTTCTCGCGGGCTTTTTCAGATGAGAAATTCTTTTCTTTCAGCCTGACTTGCAATTTTTTTGGATTTGTTCTTAAAATGAATACAAAATCAACGTGTTGAGATGGTACGATATCTATGAAATGGCCTTCAATGATGATATTGGGTGATTTACTTGTTTCTATTAATTTTATAAGATGAGGAATTAATTGTTTCAGATCAGGAATGAGCGAATCACGAACTTCATCCTTTTCAAGAACGAAATTATTAACCAATATTTCGTGATTAATATCAATCAAATTAGCACTGATTTTCTCGGTCAAAGTTCTTGCAAGAATCGTTTTTCCTGTGCCGGGAGTTCCTCCTATCAAGATAACGCGTGTCATGTAACTCAAATCACTCTAGAACAAGCGGTCCGGGTTTTCCATCAACATAAATGTTGCCATTTTCATCTTGACTGATTCGTCCTTCCGCCAATAATTCAAGTGCTTTCGGGAAAATGACCCAATCTCCAACTTTTTTTAAGCGGTCTTGATTTAATTCCGTGAGTTTTTCAAGGTAATCTTTGTTTTCAGGCTTCTTTAAGAAATCAATAGTATATGCTTCAGGCAATTTGATCTCTAAAGGTTTTGAAACGATGATGAGCGGTCCACCGTCCACCTGCTCGGTCACTAAATGGACGCTAGAACGCAAGTATTTTTCCCCAGCCAAGATGGCATCTCGCACGGCATTATCTCCAATATACTTGCGCCTTCCTTCGGGTGTCAATATCCGAAGATCCGCAGGATGCACGTTTAGCGTGGGATAAGCATTGAAAATGACATCCGTGACAATGCTCATGTATCCTCCAAGAGCAACCGCATCAATATCGTGATTCTGTAAAAAGCCCAAAGTGATGGCATCATATTCCTTGCGAAGTTTCAAGTCTCGCTTATCATTTTTTCCTTTCGAAAGATAGAAGTTCCAGATATCATTAATTTCATAAGGGATGTCCTGTTCACTTGCAATTTGAGCGATCTTGCACGTTTCAGGATCGTCCTTATCACTAAAGAGAAAAACTAATTCGAATAAATTCTTTCCTTCTTTTTTCAATTCTTCCACGCGAGCAAGAATCTTTTTAATATTTGTCCCAGATCCCGACATGAACCCGGCAACACGCAATGGACGTTCAAGATTTGCCGGCAAGGAATTATCATACAGTGGCTTTAGTGTCATGTTCATCCTCCAAAAAGCATTATTCTTTGTTTCCTTTGTATCTATATTAAATTTTTCCTGATGAATGCACGATCTTTGAGTAAAGAATCGTTGTCTGCAAGCAGAGATCAACGCAAGCAACACATTGAAGTAAAAAAGAAAAAGAAAAGGCGAGAAATAGTTTCTCGCAAGGGTATGTACTTCAAAATCTCAGGGGTGGTGGAGGTTTTAGTGAAACTTTCGTATGAAAAAATAATCAACTTGAGTTCTTTAGAAATCTACTGTCATGTTGATATTATCAAGGCAATATTTCCGTGAATTGGTAACAATACCTAATCTTTTTAAATTCAAACCGAACTTTATTCTTAAACCAAAGAGGTGTTACGTAACGTGAGACTTTTCCTAATAAACCTTCAAGGTCCAAATTGCATTATAAACGAAGAAGGAGAATATATAAATCAACTGATTCACGAACTCGCCAAGTTTCCTGAAGATGAAATATCACTCTTGTGTCTCGGCGTGGGAGATCTCGTAGAACAGGAATATATCAAGTTGAAAGTAAAAAGAAAAAAAATTTCTATCAACATCGTCCGGTTCTTCACAAAAGACTCAAAATCAATAAAAAGCCCATTTGATGGAACTATTCAAGAGCAGGTTGAACGTTTTAAGGAATTCGTTGATTTGGTAGTTAAGTTTCTAGACTTGCAAAAAGGACAAATTCACGTTTTGGGGCGTGGAATCATCCTTGATATTGCAAGATCCTTTAAAGAGTTTGCGAGTAATGTCGAACACCATGACCCTCGAAAGGTTTTAATTTCGTTATTTGGCATGGATTCCGTTGATCTTAGTGTTAAATCAGAAGAGGATGCAAAAATATTTAGCCAATTAAAGAAAGCGGAAGAAGGTGCTCTTGAGTTCGGAGATGTCATCATCCTCCATGATCAAACACTCGAAGAACAACTCAAGGAATTGTATCCTGATGTTTATTCTCAAGAAAAGATCAAATACATTCCTCCGCCAAAGGACGACTGGACAGATACCATCATGAAGTATAGGGAGATTTATCGAAGCTTTATCTAATTCCTTTATTTTACCAAAATCGCTCGAGCTGGAACTCCTTCAGCTCCAAAAACTTTCAACGGAAGACAGATTAGAGTGTATCTACCGGGAGGAACGTCATGAAGAGTAATACCCTCAAGAATCAGGATGTTCTCTTTTAAAAGAATGACGTGCGCGGGGTGTTTTTCGTTTTTAAATTGATCTATTGTGATATAATCAATTCCAACAAGTTTAACGTTTTTTTCCATGCAGAAACGTGCGGCTTCGGCTGAAACATGCACGTATTCCTCAGAGAAAGTACCTGCACGACTGCGCCCACTTGAAGAATTTTTGGTTTTAAAAAGAATGGCATCCCCAGGGCCTATTGGAAGCGAAGATAGTTCTGATGGCATCACGGCATTTTCATTCGTGATTTCAGCAACCAAAGCAGGAAGAATAAAAGTTTCAATGGGAAATTGTTCACTTGACTTTGCGCCAGGAAGAAAATGAAGCGGAAAATCCAGGTGCGTGCCTGCATGTGAAGACATCTCTAATTTCGAAAGATTACAGGAATTACCGCTCTTTAGAGACTCGACAAAATCCAAGGAGTACTCAGGATCGCCGGGATATGTTATTGATTCCATGCCAAGCATGATGCTAATGTCATGAATCGTCGTGAATCGCTTCATTTTCAAGACTAAAAAAAGAATGAAGATTTATAAATGACATTCCGTTCGAGCAATAACGTCGTTTTGGGCTGTTTTTGACAATTCGGTAAAATAAACCGAGTAACCTGCAATTCGCACGACGAGACTGCGATATTCGTCGGGGTTCTTTTGTGCATCGAGTAAAGTTTCCTTACCAACAATGTTAAATTGGACGTGATATCCTCCTTGAGAACCAAAAAAAGTTCGAATTAATGGAGGAAACTTATCCAAGTTCAGGGCATTCGGATGGAAAGCCAAGATCAAGGAATTTCCATTCGTCATTAAGTCATTAGGAAGCTTCATTACGGAATTTAGGACCGCCGTAGGACCATCTTTGTCCATTCCGTGTGTAGGACCTAATCCGTTCGACAAAGGCACGCCGAGTTTTCGTCCATCAGCCGATGCTCCAGTAAAAGCCCCAAATGCAATGTGAAAAGATGTAGAATAAATGCCGGGATTGTACTTGCCTCCTCGGTAATTCGTATACCCAGCAATTTCTTCACAATATGCTCTGGCCACGTCAACGGCAATCTGGTCTACATAATCATCATCATTACCGAATTTCGGGACCTTATTAATGAAAATCTGGCGCCATTCTTTTGCCTTCTTACCCCGATACGTCCCCTTGAAATTTCGCCTGAGCATTTCTGCAAGTTCTTCGAATGAAAGAAGCTTGTCCTCAAAAACGATTTTTTTTATCACCGCAAGACTATCGGCAACAGTTGCCAGACCAACCAACTGAGGTCCCGTAAAATCGTAAACCGCACCACCTTTAGTTATGTCCAAACCTTTTTCGATGCATTCGTCAGTTGTTGCGGATAGAAATGGTTGTGGATCCCAATCAGCAATGGATGCATCTAGCTTCTCCATTGTCAAGACCATGTACTTGATGAAATACTTCATTTGAGCGATGAATGCTTCCCATAAACCTTCGTATGAATTTATTTCTTTACTTCGCTTCAATCCATATTTGGTACCAACACAAGTATCAAGACCATTAGAGATCGTTATCTCCAAGCATTTAACAATGTTCAATTGGTTTGCATTGGTCGATCCAAAGGATTTATGTGGGTGTTGCGGCTCCACGCAGCCTATAGGTGCATATTCACGGGCATCCTCAAGAGAGAATCCGCGATTAACGAGTCCCTTTACCATTACTCGATCGTTAAAAAGTGCAATGCTGGCGCCTGCCTTTATGGCTTCTCCGGCTTTGTAGAGCAATTTGTCGGGAGTGTTTTCGTTAATTCGAATGGAGAAAGTTGGTTGTACCGTTTTCAACCGAGCATATGCATCAAGAATGAGATACGTGAGATCGTTAGTTGCATCATTTCCATCTCGATCGAGTCCACCAATGGTTAGGTTCTCAGCAATCGGCGGACCTTCAGCCGCAACCACGCCTTTATTTAAAACATAATTCCACAATGTCGTCAATTTTATGAAGAAACTTTCAATTAAAAACTGAGTGAATTCATCGGAAATGGTGCCTGCAGTTTTGTCCTTCACGTAATATGGATAAAGATACTGATCCAGCCTTCCATTGCTTTTGCAAACCGGATGACTTGTGGTTCTCCCTTAGTTTTCTTATAGGACTCCGTGAATAATCGTGCTCGCTCCAAGCATATTTCAAAAGGAGACGAAACGACTTTTTTCTTTAGTATTTCAGTCCGTTTCTTGTAAGCAGAAATAATAAATTGATCTTGTAACATGAAATTCGCCAGAAATAAATCATTTTTCTTCATGCATGAAAAATTTGAAACTAAATCACTTCAAATAAGATTTTCTTAATACGTGGATAAAAATAATACTAATCAAAATCATCATGACAGATAATTCAATCGTTTTTCAAGCTAAAAGAAAAAAGCAGTAATCAACTAGTCTGCGGCAAGAATATGTCCAATAGGAAGTCACAATTTGTCTATTATGCTCTTTCCAACGGACTGCGTGATCTTGAATCCAAAATGATTTTTGGGATCTTTTTTCAGGTTCACCTCACCATTGAATTCAGCAAAATCGTCCATATTGCCGGACCAATCTTCCAAGATCTCACCATAGCAGTTTCCAAACTTCTCTTTTATCTCATTCAAATAATCAAGAATTTTCTTTTTTTTAATTTTTCTGGAGAATTTTCAATTTCCCATGACCGACAAAAATATGTAAATCTAACTGCTTTTTCCAAAATCTCCTAGACCGTAGGAGATATAAAGGTTTGAGAGAACTATAGACCGGTCAATAAAATTCTAGCAGGTGATTATTGAGAAATGTCTAGAAAATTTTTCCAAACCGTGACCATCACGGTCAATAAAATTGGTACTCAGGTTGAAGTACCGATTCTCTGCCCGAATTCTCCGAGAGGATGTAAGTCCGAAAATCTCGTGCGGAAAAATTTCTTCGTCAAGGAAGGTTCGATGCAAAAAACCTTAAGAATTTGCTAAATTGTTCCGATTCCACGCTGTCCCGAATTTTTGAAACCATCATCAACGCCGTAAATGGCTCAAAATCGCTCGCCCAACTGTGGACTTCGCCGAAGACGGCGGAAGCAGTTTTTGTCGACGAGACTTGGATCAACATTGATCGCCGGGTTTTTTACCTGATCGCCGCCGTCAACGACCAAAAAGAGGTCTTGGCATGGGATTTGGTCAAGCGGCGCACGTCAGTCCGAATTATAGAAATCCTAAGGCGCGCGGAAACACGGACGGGGGGACCGATTTCGATCCTCGTGTCCGATGACTTTTCCACCTACAAGGGCGTGGCAACCGGCTTGGGATACGATTTGGTTCACGTGAGGCACGTGCACAAGCCGCCATACGGGAGAATCTGTATCGATTTGATCCGCCACGCCGAGAAAAGCGTGAAGACCATCCACGCGGCCACGACCAATGACATCTTTCTAAATGAGAACACTTTCTTGGTGCAAGTTTCCGAATCCGAGAAAACCAAACATGAAACCGGCAAGCGCGGGCGAAAAAGGGGAGGAAAGAATCGTCCCAAGAAAATCATCAAAGCCGAGAAGAAATTGAAACACGCGCGGAAAAAAAGAGGACCCAAAGATCCCTTTAAAAATGCGAGAACACACGTGTATCATTATTACAAGAAAAAAGGGGTGATTGGAGCCTTGGGAGACTCCAATCTTGAGGTTGCCGGGTCCCTTAAAAGTCTAGCAGGTGTCTTTAAAGGAAAATGCGTCACGACAAACCTCATAGAACAAGAGTTCAGCATCCTTAAAAAACTTATCGATTTTCGGGGAAAACGGACGAGAAGTGGCTGGATTTCGACGATAAATTTTTTCTTCACGATTCGCGCAAACCCTCAAATCTTGAAGGAAGCCCTTTCTGGGCTGAAGATCTGCCCCCAAGTCCTGCACCGGCTGCCCTT
>JALGVI010000135.1 GCA_029838215.1 Candidatus Helarchaeota archaeon
GAACGCAGACCTAATGTTCTTTTTCCTTTCAAACCGCTCAAACATCGAAAAATTCTCATACACGTTATAGAAATTCATCTGATGAAGCAATACCTTAAAGAAAGGGAATCGCTTCCGTATGTTCCAAACATGCTTTCGTGAAGCTGAAATCTTGTCGATGTCATGAGTGATCGTGATAACGTGTGACATCCAATTCGGCCAATACCATTTCTTGATAAAGGGAAGCCTCGTTTCTTCTTTAATCCGTTCTTCAATTTGAAATAAGGCATTCGATAACACGGGATGTTCAATATTCATCGTTTCGTCTAATTCAACCTTACCGCTTAAACAATCACCAAATTTATCAATGATTTCGGGATCAATATCAACATCACGCATGTATGATGACTCATCTATCCCCAATATCGTTGCCAGCTGAGAAACCACGTATTTTTTCCTGTACACGACAACCACGTGAATGAAACTTTTACTGCTAGTATCAGCTTCAATAATTCATTAATATTATTACTCAAATCAAGAACTCGTTCATGTTATTTAGATCTTAACAAATTCAGTAATAAGATGGATGTTCATGATAAAAGGCCTCATATTTGACCTAGACGGAACACTGCTGGACCTTCATTTCGATTTAAAACTCGTTGAAAAAAGACTTCAAAAGTTACTTTCAACCAGCCAACCATTTGACGGGCTTTTAACCAAAATACAACTTCTAACAAAGGAAAATGAAGATTTGGCAAAAAAAGCATGGGAAATTATTGATGACGTGGAAACATCATTAATTCCAAACATAACCTTGTACCCCGAAACAATACCCGTTCTTACAAGACTCCATGAAAAATATCCCATCGTCTTGGTGACATTCCAAGGTCGTTCCCCGACGGATGTGATATTAAAAAAATTTGCATTGTTGCATTTCTTTCAGCATTCCATAACTCGGGATGAAGAACTGCGCCGCGAAAAAACACCAATTCTTAACCCCATGTTTTTCAGGGAAAAACAATTAATTGCTGCCATTCAATTCTTAAACTTTTCTCGGGAAGAAATCCTCTTCGTAGGCGATAAAATGAATGATCTAGAAGCCGCGCTAAAAGTAGGATGTAAAAACTTGATAATCAGAAGACGGTATAATCCAATTCCCGGTCATGTTGTAATTAAAGACCTAGAAGCAATTTTTGAATTCATCGATCGATTTTGATTTTGAATTTCACGTGCTTCACGGAATGTAAATCTCGGATCACAAAATCTTATAACTGAATTTTCGAAACTTAATTGAAAAAGGAATCGATGCTAATCTTCAAAACTCGTGGAAGTGAAAGGTGCTTTACATGTTAATTATTCAGGTCTTAATCTTGATTCTCGTCGGTTTTTTAATCGGAATTGCTGCAGGATTTGTTGGTGCATCTGCAGTATCGCTGGTCGTGCCGATTCTTTATGTTTTCTTTCAATTCGATATTTTGATGGCGCTTGGCACGAGCCTGCTCGTGGACATCATCGGTGCCTCCATCGTGGCGTTTCTTTACTGGAAACGGGGAAATACAAATATAAAAATGGGCTTGTTGCTCGGCATCATTTCGTTCACGTTTGCCATCATTGGTTCGTTCATTGCATTCATGATGGCATTCTTTTCTGAAAACGTGCTCTCAGGTGCATTCGGCTGGTTCAACATCATTATTGGAATTCTCCTAATTCGAAATGGATACAAGGCAGTAAAAATGGAGAATAAGGAGAAATCCAACACGACCGATGTTTTAACTGATGATGCCGTTGAAGAAACCGAAGATGCAACCGGACTAAAACGACCACAAAATCGCTTCACTGAATTATTGGATAGGGTTTCTCCCCGAATGAAGAATCTCATTCTCATCACGATAAGCGTTTTTATTGGATTAAATGCAGGGATTTTTGGTGCCGGTGGTGGTTTCCTGATAACAGTGATTCTGATGTTCATTCTCGATTATCCCCCCCTAAAAGCCGTGGGAACCGCAACTTTCATAATGATAATGACCGCAAGTGGTGCCTTTTTATCGTATTACGTGCGGTTCGGACTTGTTGTCGGTCCCGCAAGCCAATTTATCATCCTTTCTTTCGCATTGATCATCGGAATATGCTCGCTGATAGGAGGATTTCTTGGCACAGCAATTGCACATAAGATTTCGGAGAATTATCTGAAAATCATACTCGGCGTGATAATCATCCTTTTCGCCTTTGTAATGCTCGCCCAGACTTGGGTCGAATATTCAAATCTCTTCTTTTCGTTGTGGTTTCCATGAACGTGCTAGACCGAAAAGAATATTACGACCGCGTGTACGGATCATGGTTAGGACGATGCATTGGAAGCGCACTCGGAGCTCCGCTGGAATTCCGCCCCTACTGGTTCGTCAAATGGCGGCATCCTGAAATCACTCATTATGTAAAACCAGTCTCGGGAACTGTCTACAACGATGATGAAATGTACGAAATCGTTGGGTTGCTCGCTCTCGAAAGACACGGCATTGATCTCACGTCGGAAATGATTGGCAAGGAATGGCTCAATGAATTATATACAATGATGTACACCGCCGAGAAAGTGGCTTATAAAAACATGAAAAAAGGCATTATGCCTCCCCTATCCGGCAAGAAAGAAAACAACGTTTATTTCGATTTCATAGGAGCGCAGATGAAAGCGGATCTCTGGGGACAAATCGCCCCCTGCCCTGAAGTGGCTGCAAAGTATGCCCGTATTGATGGTGAAGTGGCACACTCCGGTGATGGCATTCTCGGCGAAGTCTTCATTGCCGTCCTGATCTCTTTGAGTTTCTTTAATTCGAACGTGAATGAAATCGTTGAGCAGGCATTGAAATACGTGCCCGCCGAGAGCAAGTATGCTCAAATGATTGAATGCGCCGTTGGATTGCATTCGAAACACGATGATTGGAGAATGGCACTTAAAGATTTGAAGAAATTCTGGAAAAAAATGAAGAAGGAACTACTGAACGTAGCATCGTTCAAGCGGAAATTGGTCTTGAAAACACCCTTTCTACGGCTGGTTCACGTATTACCGAATGCAGGAATTATCGCTCTTTCTCTCCTTTATGGTGGCGGAGATTTCCAAAAGTCCATTTGCATCGCAGCAATGAGCGCAATGGACACGGATTGTAATTGTGGCAACGTGGGAGCGATCTTGGGGACGCAACTAGGGGCAATGAAGATTCCTGCAAGATGGAAAGATCCACTGAAAGATTCTTTTAAAACAAAGACAAGAAGTGTTGAAAATGTTAAAATTTCCGAGCTGGCAAGGCGTGTCTGCCGAATAGGGGAGCAGGTCATTGAAAAAAAATGTAAAGAAGTCCAGCTAACGGGAAATTACAAGTTTTAATGTTGTCCGTTTTTTAATTTGTCATTTTTGACAATCAAGACATGCCCATCCCCAGCCCGATACCTTGCGGAAATGGTGAGTGCACGTGAAACAATACTTATTATCACAAAAATCGCAATGTTTCCCGCTCCAACATTCGCTACAGTAAATTCGTCCGCAGCGAGAGCATTTCAAATACGTGGATGGCTTTTCGATTACTTTCAAGCAACGATGACAGAACAAAACTCCTGATTCTAAGAGGGATTTCGGTATTTTTGGCAGTTTATATCGTATCTCTTGAAGTTCATCTCGGATTTCTTCTTGAGTGAAAGACTCTACGGCTCCCTGTAAATGAGCATTCCTTTCTTGGAGTATTTTTAGAGGAACGGGAAGAATGCTGAACTTATTTCCCGCCAGGCTTATTGACCGAAGCACTCTGAGGTCACTGAATGATTCGGGTAATGACATCAGCTCGTTATCTTCAAGATTAAGCTCTTCAAGATTCGTTAAATTGCCAAATGTTTCGGGCAAGTCTTGTAAAAAATTAGATTGCATTGATAAAACTCGTAGAGATTTTAGGTTTCCAAAAGATCTTGGCAAATTTCGAAGATCATTAAAATCCAAAAACAGATTTTCTAAGGCATTTAATCGTCCTATTGAATGAGGGAGTGTTTTTATCTTATTCTTACTCAAATCCACGATTTTTAAGGTTTTTAGATTACCAAAAGTTTCTGGTAATATTTCCAGCTCATTATTGCTAAGGTATAACTCTTGAAGCATTTCCAAGTCGCCAAATGACTCCGGCAATCTCTTTAAATTTTTATTGTAAATGAGTTCGATTTTTCGTAAAGACGCAAGATTTCCAAATGAGTCTGGCAGAGACACGAGTTCACTTTCTTGAATGTCTAACGTTTCAAGCCATTTGAGGTTGCCAAAGGATTCGGGAAACGCCTTTAGACCTTGTCTATATATTCGTAATTCCACGACGTGTTCATTTTTCACTTCAAAATAAGCTAAATCTGATGGGTTTGCAGACAATTCTACGAACTTTTCTAAATCTATTAGTGCTCGTCTCTCGACCGAGTGAATCTTCTTTCCTTGAAAAATTGACCGATCTGACATTCTGGAATTATATAATTTTTCTTTGTAATTAATCATCTTGATATTTTTTCTCAAGTGGTTTCCTTCAAGTTGATTTACCGATTGATTAAAATTCCATTGAGAATTATTGGATAACAAGACAATCCTCAATAACAGTTAACTACAATTAATTTTTGAGGGACATTTAATGGACGACGATTTAATATATGATTTATGTGAGCAGGAATTTATTTGGATGGGCAATGAAGCAATGGCAGAAGGTTGTCTTGCTGGTGGGTGCCGATTTTTTGCAGGGTACCCCATCACGCCTCAAAATGAAGTTCCTGAACACCTTTCTAAAAGAATGCCCCAACTCGGTGGAAAATTCATTCAGATGGAAGATGAAATCGGTTCGATTGGTGCGGTGCTCGGTGCATCTGCAGTCGG
>JALGVI010000007.1 GCA_029838215.1 Candidatus Helarchaeota archaeon
AAAATTGAAACTACTACATTGTGCACCCAAGCTTTCAATTTCGGGCGCGGAGTTTTACTTTCAAAGAATCTCTGAAGAGCTTTCAAAGAATAACGACACCACGATTATTGCCTCCAATTTAATTGACTTTTCCAGTCTTCGCACGGGATCAACAAAGACTGCTCCTCTTTCGGAAAAAGGGAAAAATGGGCTTAAAATTCTGAGATTTCCCATTACGGAAGGATTTCCTCACGCTCTTGTTGAAAAATCATTGAATACGTTTATAGGAGATATCATTTCCAAAATTCGCATCTTTGGCTTGAGTGCTACTGATTGTTATAAATTCCTGATAAATGGGCCATATTCTCTTCCTTTATTTGCGTCAATGTTGAAAAACCCTGCGGATGTCATTCACACAATTGCCATTCCTTATGCAAGTGTTCTTTATGGACTGATATCGGCAAAGTTGAAGAAAGTTCCATCCGTTTGCACCCCGTTTTTTCACTTCGAAAACCCGCGATATCACGATCCCGCATTTGGAAATATCCTGCAAAATTATGACGTTATTCTTTCAAATAGCCGGGCTGAAACACGCTATTTAATAGATCATGCCGGCATTCCTTCGAAAAAAATCAAGCAAATTCACATGGCAGTAGACTTGAAGAAATATGAAAAAGCAAAAGAATCTTGGTTCTTGAATGTCTATCCAAAGCAAGGACCAGACGTGCTTTTTGTAGGACATAAAAATTTTGAAAAGGGAGCCTTGAGCATTTTAGATGCCATCCCTCATGTTGTTAATGAAGTCCCCTCCGTGAGGTTCGTGTTTATCGGACCGAGTACAAAAGCATTCAACATGCGAATGAAGTCGTTGAAAAAGAATTTTCGGAAAAATATCTTGAATATCGGTATTCTTCCTTTTTTCAGCACGCTGAAGAGAGGTGCCTTTAAAGCAGCTGACATTTACGTGATGCCCTCGCGTAGTGAAGCATTCGGGATTTGTTTTCTTGAAGCTTGGGCATGTAAGAAACCCGTCATATCCTCTTCAATCCCTGCAATGGATGATGTCGTTCGAGCTGGCGTGGATGGACTTAAAGTGCCATTTAACTGTCCTCCTTCAACCTTGGGAGATGTCATCATTCGTTTATTAAAGGATGACTCCCTCCGTCAAGAATTGGGAGCAAGAGGACATCAAAAAATAAAAGAGAAAGGTCTCACGTACGAACACTTGAGCAAAAAAATCGAAGAAATCCATGAGGAGCTATTGAGCTAAAGTGAAGACTCAAATTGCAGGAAATCCATTTCTAACATTACGAAGCGATCGACTGCATGCTGACGGAGTATCTATTGAAGAATTCATAAAGGAACACGGAACACCTTCATTGATTTACATGAAGCGGAGGATACATCAAACTTGTGAACAGTTCTTAAATATTCTTAAGAAAAACATTCAGAATCTTGACGTTTTTTATTCATACAAGACTAATTTTCAACCCGAAATTTGCAACATCATTCATTCTCATGGAATTCACGCCGAAGTAGTTTCACGTTTAGAATTAAAATTAGCACTTGACCAGTTAAACGAAGGTGCCAGGATCATTCTCGGAACGCCCTATTTAACGGAAGACCTGTTGAAAATGGCTATTGAGAACAAAGTCGCATTAATCGACGTGCTTTCCCAAGTTCAACTTACCAAGCTTGTAAAAATGATTAATGCATCCAACTCCAAGCAGGAAATTAGCTTTAGAATTCGTCCTGATGTTCACGGTCGGAAATTGGGCATTCTCCCTGATGAAGGACATTTAGAGAAAATGCTCGACTTGCTGGGAAAAACATCGGGGTTGGAATTAAAGGCCATCCATTGCCATCATGGAACTCAATTGATGAACCCGCATCAATATGCACAGAACGTGTCTCACGTGATGGATGCTGCAGAACTGATTGAACGGCTTCAAGGAATTCGCATCAAGAATTTTAATTTGGGTGGCGGATTCCCCGAAGCAGGAATAATGAAAGAGTCGCTACTAGAAGAGATCAGTTTCCTAATTCATTCTTTATTACGCGAGCGCGGATGGGATTCGACCAAGATCATTTTCGAACCCGGTAGATATCTTGTTGCTGACGCAGGAATCATCTTAGCCACGATCTTGGAACATGAAACCACGCCCGACCAGCACTGGATTCGATTGGACGTGGGAAATCATAATTGCCCTACTACGTCAAATGCAAATTATCGATTTTTTTCAGTTGAGAAAATACGACAAGGTCATGATAATCGTGTCGTGATGACTGGTTGCCTTCCGTCTGAACGGGACATTCTTGCGATGCGTTGCCCCTTCCTCCCACAAGACCTGATCCGAGTAGGTGAGCACGTGATGATTGTCAATGCAGGTGCTTATACTCAAAGTTGGGGATTGCGATTTCCCTATCCCATGTTGCCACAATTTCTCGTGGAAGACGGTGAAATCACTCATCTTGAGAGAATCCCATCTTAACTACTAGACAATCTAACTATTATTGTGAATATTTATGAAAAAATTTTAAAAGTTTAATAAACCAATGATTTCTTGAATCATGATACATCGATATCAGGGAAACTTCCATTCAATTTTTTACCTAGCACGAATTTCTGGTGATTCAAATTAGATTAGGTAGAATCTTGAAGATATTTCTCCTAATATTTCTTGCATTTTTAGTGTTCAATGGATTCTTTTCTATTTCTCTTGCTAGAGATCACCTTCAGAAGATTGTTTCATCACACGAGCTTCCTCAAACAACAATCCGTGCCACGCCTAATATTCGAATTACGACATTCATGATGATCACTGCTGATTGGGTAAATAACGTCTTAAATGATGGAACCGTGTCTTTAGGAACCTGTGAGGCTTTAGTTACAGGGACTTCTAACATCCACACGTATGAATATAGTCCAAGTGATATTTTGAAAGTACAACAATCTGACATTTTCGTCAAATTTGGAATCGGTGATCTAGAGCCGGATGTTGATCAATTAATTGCCGAGGCAATGTTCACTAACCCGAATCTAAAAATATTAACTTTAAAAAACGATAGCGATTCATTATTTCCAATTCCTCTCAAGATGGATCCGCTCTTAAACCAAATCAATCCTCATTTTTGGATGTCTCCAATCAATGCTCAAATCTGTGTAAACAAGACCGCATATTTCCTATCACAACTTTATCCTGATAATGCAAGTCATTTTGAGCACGCCCGCGATCTATATAATGCTAAATTGGATGCGCTTCTTGTTACAATAGATACGTATAAATCGATGTATCAGGGAACAAAGGTCATCATAAATCATCCCGCCTTCATGTATTTCCTAGATTTAATAGGAGTCATTCGGATGGGGGTAATCGAGGAGACTGAAGAAGGTGAGCTCTCTGCCGCGCATCTCTTGGATATTATCAATACAATCTGGGCGACAAACACTCACCTATTAATCACGAGTCCTCAAGCTTCCCAAGATGCCGTAATTTCGCTCTCGCGGGATACATATTCCAATATCGTGACGTTAACTCCTTTACTCCCGATATATGGTCTTTCAACTTACATTCAAATGATTGAGTTTGATCTCATTTCCTTTGGACGACCTGCTCTTCCCGCATTCAACTTAGTAACAATGGTGGTCATTTCAATATCCGGAACATTAACTATCGTGGGCGTAGCAGGTGCGCTTTTATATTTACGATATGGACCTAGCAAGATGGTCGAAATCGATGATGAAAGAGAAATAGAAAAAAATCAGTGAGATGGTAACATGTGGTGGATAATTCTCATTAACAATTTTTACTTGATGTTGTCGCAACCTTTCTTTTGGAAGGCTTTACTTTCTTCAATTCTAATAGGGATTATAGGTGCCATTATTGGTGTTTTCATAATCTTGCGGGGTCTCGTTTTTTTCGGGGAAGCCGTTGCACATTCTGCCTTTGCAGGGGCAGGATTGGCATTATTGCTTGGATTGGATCCATTCATTCCTGTAGTGATCTTCGGAGTTTCTTCCGCTATTGGGATTCAATACATTAACGAACGCAAGATGATGAGAGATGAAATCATATTGGGTATTTTTTTTACTGCCATGCTTGCGCTTGGGCTTTTTTTCATCGGCTTGATTAATTATTATAACACGAACGTTCAAGCCATTCTTTTTGGAGATCTTCTATTCATCACGAATGAAAATTTTCTTATCTTGATTTTCACCGCCATCGTCGTAATAATGATAATTTTGGCTTTTAAGAAAGAACTTCATTACATAACACTTGATGCCGAAATGGCTGCGATATCGGGTATACCCGTCCGCACGATAAATTACATCTTCATCATATTAACGGCTTTTGTAATATCCGTTTCACTTAGGGCCATAGGTGCAATATTAGTTTTTGCCATGATCATAACGCCCGCAGCCGCCGCTTTACAGTGGACGTTTAAATTGAATAAATTAATGATCATTTCCGCGTTTTTTTCCGTGCTTTCAAGTTTCTTTGGTTTGATGATTTCATTTCTTTTCGATTTTCCCTCTGGGGCAAGTATTGTCATCATCGCCACCATAATATTCGTGATTTCATTTGGTGTTTCACCGAAAAGACGCAAATCTTCTGAAATTCCTTTAGAATGTGAATATTGCAAGGAATCGTTCGAAAGTGAAAAAACCGTTTGTCAAGAATGCGTGGGAACCATTGATACAAAACACATTCATTCCGATGATAGGATTTTATTAATAGATAAAAATAATGCAAAACACGAACACGATCATGCTAAGAAGAACAATGCCGTTCAAGGTCACCGAAGCAAAGATGATCCTGAAGGAGTGACTTGAGATGGTAGCAGGAATTAACTCGGATAGTAAAAATTTAAAGAAAATGGCATCAATCATCAAATTGAAGAACGTGACTTACTCATACCACCGAATTTTAGCAATTTTTAACATTTCATTGCAACTATTTAAAGGAGAATATGTTGGATTGTGTGGTCCAAATGCCTCCGGAAAGACCACTCTTTTAAAGGTTATTCTCGGTGCCGTAAAGCCCCGGATGGGAGAAGTTATTTTATTCGGTCGAAAAATTCATAAAGGTCGAATTCCCGCAGCCATTCGTAGAAGAATTGCATACGTTCCTCAGATGGTGTCCGTGGACCGAAATTTTCCCGCATCCGTAAAAGATGTCGTGCGAATGGGTCGGTATGCTCAAGTGGGTATTTTTAAACCATTCAAGAAAGAAGATGAGACCGCAATAGAAAAAGCCATTAAATTCATGGAACTGGAAGAACACGTAGAACGCCCGATCGGACATCTCTCTGGTGGTCAACAGCAAAAAGTCCTAATTGCCAGAGCATTAGCTCAAGAACCCGAAGTCTTGCTTCTTGACGAGCCAACAAGCGCCCTGGATTTTAAAATGATGGAAACTCTTTCAACACACATCAAAGCTCTTCATGATGAATTAGGGCTTACAATTCTCGAAGTGAACCACAACCTAGAAGTACTTCAAAAAAATGCTGACCGACTCATCGTGATAAATAAAGCAATCATGTGGGAAGGTGCTGCAGATGATCCTGAATTCGAAAACGTCATAAAACGCGTTTTCTTCACGCAAGGATAACTCATTTATCTCAAGATCTCATTATATTTTGACTGAAAAACTCACGACATGCTTAAAAGGCATTGCATGTATTTAAAATAATAAATTCCTAATGAAGGTGTTTAAAACTTGTCAAGTTGGGAGAATGAGAAAGCTTATTTTCATGCTTATTTGGATGAGTTAAAAAATTGGATCAAGGAAGAAACCGAAACCTGTAATCTGATGGAAAAATTGGCAAAACAAGAAAATAAAGCCCTTGAAGCATTTCTAAAATGGGCATTAAACGAAAAATCGGACGAATTAAAACTTGGAGCCGAACGATTTTCTGAGAAGAAAAAGGAAATTATTGGTGCACTTAATTCTATGACCGAAAATATTCGTGGCGACTATCTTTCTGCTTTGGAAAAAATTGCCCAAAAAGTAGAACTTCTACGAGATTCGCTGGACGATTTGGTCAAAGTCGAGAAAAAACTTGAAAAAGCGAGACAAAAAGAAGAAAAGAAGGGATATGAATTAGAGGGTGCTCAAGCAAGTGGCAAGAGCAAAAAAATTCAGAAAAAAGACTTGGAATTGACCAAAATTAGGACGGAAATTACTGGAATCGAAAAGGATTTAGATGCCCTTACAAAGAAAGTGAATGAACTCACGTTGGACACGGATAAATTCAAATTCCAGACATTGAAGGAATCACTGAAAAAATTATCCGAACATAAAGAAAAATATGCCGAGATTGCCAAAGGAGAACCCGAAGCTCGTCAGAAATTCATCGATATCTTACCTAACGAATGAAACCCAAGCCGTTCCAACTTCTTTTATTTATTCATGTTGTCAAACGTGTTAGAAATCTTGCCATCTTTGATTTGGTATATCTTGCTTGTTTTTCTTGCAATGTTCATGTCATGCGTGACGATGATGAAAGTTTGTTTTTCCAACTTGTTTAAAGAGATGAGATAGGACATGATCTCTTCTCCGGTCTTGGAGTCTAAATCTCCCGTCAATTCGTCTGCTAATACGATGCTCGGTCGGTTTACAAGTGCCCTTGCAATTGCTACTCGCTGTTGCTGTCCTCCTGAGAGTTCTTCAGGCTTGTGTTTAAGTCGGTCAGCCAACTTGACTTTGGTTAATAAGTCAAGGACGCGTTGCTTTCGTTCTTTTTTCTTGATACCTGCGGCAATTAACGGTAACTCGACGTTTTCATAAGCCGTGAGAACTGGGATCAAGTTATAAAACTGGAAAATGAAGCCGATTTCGTGGCGACGCAATCGGGTAAGTGCCCGATCATTCATCTTGCTAATGTCTTTTTCATTAATGAAAATCTTGCCCTTAGTAGGGGAATCTAATGCACCAATGAGATTGAGAAGGGTGGTTTTTCCGGATCCCGAAGGACCCATGATGGACACCAATTCACCCTTTTGAATGGTTAAAGATATCCCGTTAAGGGCATTCACTTCCGTTTTACCGAGCTTGTAAGTCTTATATACGTTTTCCAATCTTAATATCTCTTTCATTTCATAATCCTCTTTTACGAATGGCTTCAATAATATCTAAGTAAATGGCTTTGATTGCGGGAATGATCGAGGCAATGAAGCTCAAGAACGTCATGAATAAAGAAATATAGAATATGTCTTCCCATCGTACTGTATATATGACCGGAACGTAAGCCAAGAATGGTATGTTTGAAAGGAGATAGGCGGTTGTCAAACCACAAATGATTCCTGTTATCAATGAGGCAGTTCCAATTATGAGCGTTTCCCCCGCTACCATCTGTACGATTTGGCGTTTTGATATGCCTAATGCACGAAGCAATCCTATTTCCCCACTACGTTGATTAACGCTCATCATCATGGAGATTATCAAGCCCAACATTGCAATGACTAAAGCCATGTATAAAATGCTTATAAATACGATGAGGACTAAATTTAACACTTCTCGGATTTGTACCGTTTCGTCTAGAATAGTTCGGTATTGCCATTCACTTGAAAAGGTCACGGTGTCCCAAGGAGATCCCAAGGACTGATACAAATCTTTAATATCTTCTAAAACCGTGTTAGCATTATTGTAATTGTCACAATCAACCCAAAAATATCCTGTCGTTGAGGTCATATTCGAACCCGTGATATTAAAATACGTATTCCACGAAATGACTGCGGCATATGCCTCGTAATCGGGAGAAGGTTCGTCCCAAGAAAAGATGATTCCCGGTAAAACATCCATTATGCCAACAACCTTATAATTATTGGTCGTTGCTGGAAAGAAACTATAATAGCTTGTCGTTGTAATATTCACGTACTGTCCCTTTGATTTGCCAATGGATTCGGCTAATTCCTGTTGAATTATCACGGTGCCATTTTCATCGAGTCTATGGATGAAGTCTTCAAATGCAGTTAATTCATAATATTTGTAAATCGACCTCCAAGAATGCATCCGTGCATATGTCGTTGTGTTTATGACTAACAGAAGCATGCGCTCTCCCGTATTTTTTCCAAAATCATCACACGTCGTTATATTTTCCCGAGGATACGAATTTTTTACCTCGCAAACATTGGTAACGTGTTCGAGCTGTAGAATGGATTGAGACGTGTTTAAAGGAATGATTCGTTGCTCACTACTATAAAAAAGACCTATTCTAACATCGCCACCTATTCGCATCCTTGCTCCCGGTATGATGCCCGCTTCAATGGAGCTTAACGTGATGTTCATGGCAATTAAAAATGCCAATGCAATTGAAATCATGAGAAACGTATTTTTTGTCCTTCGGGAATGCTTGACGATGTTACGATGGCATATTTTTTTCATTTTCTGAAGAATCGGCCAAAAAATGATCGAAAGACCATGAGAGATGTAAGGTAAAAAAATGGCTCCTAAAAGAATGGATCCGGATATGAATACTATGCCCGCAATGAAAAGCGTGATGATTGCAAAGTTGGTTTCCATTGTAGGGTCCGTATTAAAGGAAAGAAGACCCGAAAAACCGACGTTTATTGCCGTGATTCCGAAAACGATTAAAACGATTGACGTTATTAATTGAATGACAAGTATCGTCATTGATCGAAGCGGCGTCTTTCGGGGTCGCGAGCGCGGATTCAACGTTTGCAGGACGTTCACGCGTGATGCTGAAATTGCGGGAATCATTCCGATTGTTAGTGGAATCCCCAATCCTGCTAGCATACCCGATACTATGGTTAGCGGAGACACCGTCAAATATACGTCGAATTCCGTTCCCAAGTACAAAAAATTGCTCAGGACTCCCTTCAAAGGACCAAAAAAGTAGCCCGCCATGAAATAACCCAAAAACAATCCGATTATCATGCCTATGACTGAAATTATTAAAATCTGATAGAAAAAAATGAGAAAAATGCTGAATTTTGACGTGCCAATAGCCCTTAAAACTCCGATTTCATGGAGTTGCTCTTCTTTTGCCATCTCCATGAGATTCTTGATAATTATGACGCATACGATGAGTGAAATTGCCGAAAAGACGACAAGAACTCCGCGGAATAAATATACCCATTCATCAACATCTCCATACGTGCTCGGGTCGAGCTGTTGGTAAAGGGAAACCGCCAAAGAATCCGCAGCGATGTTAACTGAAAAAAAGATGCTAACACCAAGAATTATTGATACGAGGGTTAAAACCGTCCGAACCGGTCTTCTTAAAAGGTTTCTGTAAGCAATTTTCAGTTCAAACATGAAAACCCTCTGATAAATTATTTCCATTCGAAAAGGATCATTTTCTAAAAAATATGAAAAACTGAAAGTATAAAAACAAAAGTCTTTACTGGTGAGTCTGGAACTTACCACTCACTATCAATATCGTCATAATCATAATCTGAATATTCTTGGATGTCATCGTAGTCATCGAGTCCATTGTAGAACTCATCATTTTTCTTTGACGATTTGTTTCGTTCAGGGAATCCGGGTTTAAAATCATCTAAATACTCGGACTCATCTTCAAACTTCTCCATCTCAGAGTACAACTCCTGTTTCTCCGAGCTTTCTGCGATCTCAAGCAAATCTCCTTCTTCAGGATCGTCGAAGGATATGTTGACTTTAGATTTTCTAGAACCTTTGATCTGCTGTAATAGCTCTGCGTCTTTTTCATCCACGATTCCCACGACTTTCCTCTTACGTTTTCTTTTGCTTTTTGCAGTTTTTCGCACGACAGAAGTTGTCTTAGTGGTTTTCTTCTTAACTTTCTTCTTTTTCTTAGGCTTTTTGCTTGTTTTCTTCGCCTTTTTCTGCTTGACCTTTTTAGATTTTCCCATGAACTTGACACCAAGAAATATTCAAATCAAATTTGCATTCTAATGCTTCGATTTTCGTTCTGATCTGTTTTCTTATTTTTCTCCATTATTTGAAGTTGATGTTTTTCTTTTATTATCCGAATTAAATCGAACTTCAGCAATTTATAAAGTTTTTTGGTCAAGAGAAATCCTTTCTCGTCCATCGATTCCCATCTCTAGAAGAATATTTTTCGAAGATTCTATCCAAAAAGGATTCCAAATTGACATCATAATGATTTGCAATGCAAACTAGGCTAAAAAGAGTGTCGGCTAATTCCAAGCCTAAAATATTTTTTGGTGTTTCGGGATCTGCTATTTTCTTTGGTTTATGACCTTCGAGACTATTGATTTCTCGCCCCAATTCTCCAACTTCTTCAACTAATGCCGCAAACATGGAAAGCGGCGGCCAATATCCCACTTCAAATTGTTTTATCCATTTATCAACTCGTTTCTGAATATCGTTTAAATGCATGGTATCTTCTCCGAATGACTTGATGTGATATTTATAGGCTTTGTTTACCTTTATTAAAAAAGAGTTTTTATTGAAAGCAACCGAATTATAATTAAGAAATATAAGAAGTGAATCGTGAAAGATGTCGTTGAAAAAAAG
The DNA here is from genome assembly GCA_029838215.1 of Candidatus Helarchaeota archaeon. Taxonomy (GTDB): domain Archaea; phylum Asgardarchaeota; class Lokiarchaeia; order Helarchaeales; family RDOG01; genus JALGVI01. Next base: position 10,464 of record JALGVI010000007.1, read on the forward strand.
AAAGCAAGTATTGATCAAAGAATTGATTCGTAAGAATGTACTTCATGATCGTCGTTTAATTCGAGCCTTCGAAGAAATTCCAATGGAAAAATTCATTCCTGACCATCTTTTGGACTGGGATCGGATTTATCTCGACATGCCACAACTATTTTACTTTAGAGATCCATTAAACCGCCGGACGATTAGTGCTCCTCACATGATATCGATCATGGTTGAAAGCCTGAACCTACAACCCGGCAATAATCTTCTCATACTGGGGTCAAAAAGCGGTTATATAAGTGCGATTTGCAGTCGACTCTGTCCTGAAGGGGAGATTTTCATCTTAGAAGCGATAAAATCCATCAAGGAATCCACGGAGGCACTACTTCAAAAAATGGGATTGGATAAAAACATCACGATTATAGGTCCCATAAATCCTCTATTTGGCTTAAAGGAACAAGCACCATGGCAGAAGATTTTAGTTACCGGACAAGTTGAAAAAGGTGATTTAGAATTCATTCTTTATCAATTGGATGAAAATGGCGGCGTTTTGTTTGCTCCCATTGGGAACATGTTCCAGCAAAAATTCACTCAAATAATTCGTGATGGAGACGAATTTTATTTTAATGAGATTGGTGATGTTGTCTTCGGTCCTTTAGATGTGGAACCGTCTTTTGATGATTCTGTTGATAATCTTGAAATGCCCGCTACAGAACCTCCAAGGTTCCAACCCATTGCGTTAAAAATTGATTTAGGAATGGCAGAAGAGAAAATGCAGGAAATCATTCAGCGTTACTTTTATCAACAAAAGCAAAAGGTCGATGTCAGTGATGATGAGATTATTGAAACTGCAATGGAGCTTGCCGAAAAGCATGACGGGACGATCCACCTAATAACAATAGCTGATTACTTAAACGTAGATGAAAAACAGGTTGAAAAAGTCCTAAAGCAATCGAAGATCGGTTCTATCCAAACGTTCACTTCCAGTTTAATAACTGATAAAATTTTCGTCTTGAACAAAGAAGATTATAAGAAAAAATTCCAATTACTATTAGACACGTTAAAACCCGTCTTGGAAATTGTCTTGAACATGAAAAACGTCCATGATTCTGATAAACTCCTGAAATTCTTGAGTGAAATCGATGAAAAATTACAAAACCTTAGGGAAATGACGATCGATGTCAAGATGAAAAAAATCAATCACTTGATAACTGAAATTAGAAGTAAGTGCTTGACAACAAAAAAATTGGAAGACCGGGTGGCATCAGATCCAAAAATTCTCAATGCCATCGATAAAGTGACCCTTCAATTGTTAGAAAAGATCGAATTATTACACGACACGCTTCTAGAACGGATTAACAGTTTAGAAATTTTCCTATCTTAATTTTTTTCTTTCATTTTTGTTTTAGTTTCATTTATTTTTTCTTTTATTTGTTGATATAGTTTTAAGGCTTCTTTTCCTTTTGATTGGAGATGATTTTTCTTGTCAATGAGACCGAAAGTATATAATGTCTTGAGGATCGAGCTCGTTTCTTTCTCTGAAATCTTTACTTCCTTTGAGATTTCCTTTATCGTGAAATATCCCCTGCCAATCGCTTCGAGCACTCTTGCCCCATGTAATCCATGAATCTCTTGAAGGTTATCAAGAGACCAGCGAGCGGTAATTTGAAGAGCCTTTGGAATTGTTTCTGCCAATGGGAAGTACTGAGATAGAATTTTTCCTGCGAGTTTGAACCGTTCTATGTCTCCATTCCAATCTTTTAAATCCTCGGTATAGCATAATTCAAACTCATTTACGTATCCATTCAATTGGTTGCGTATCACGTGCAAGTCTTCGTCAGCCATGATTGCTGCCGTAACGTGATTTCCATGTGAAAAAATAATCTTGCTATCAAAATGGCTGATGCTTTTTAATGGCTTGTCGCTTTTTGTGATTTCACTAACGATTGAGCTTATACCAAGCAAGGCACTCGTAACAAGAGACGAATCCACTTCTCTCTCACCACCAACACGCCGATCGAAAATCGCGGCACCTGTCTTCTTGTAAAACAAGTAAATATGCTTTATTTTCCGTTCCCAATGTCGTTCCCTTACTTTCTTGCGAATGCGATATGCGAAAAGTAGTCCAAGTAGAGTCACGCCAATTCCAACGAGCAAGAAAATGACCAAGAAAAGCGGACTTAACGGCGGCGTGTTGACAACGAGTGTTACCGTTTCCTGTGCTAGCAGATCCCCGTTTTGATTCCGCACGTAGACATTTACTTCATATTGACCTGGAAGCATGCCAAACGTATTAATCGGTAAGATGAAATGACCATTGACGTATTGTAACGAACCGGAGCCATGAATCCATTCATAAGTCGCCAAATTATCTACACCTAACGACGTGCCGTGGTATCTATCGAAGAAATCAAACGTGAACTCCACCGTTTCACCGACAATGCCGACCTGAACATTACCATCCGATATTGATGTATCAATGAAATCTGTCCACGGTAAAGTGCGGAGAATCACCTGCAAGCTACTATCCAAATAATGCTCTTTACTTGCCGTAATCAAAACATTATATGATTTCGTTTGACTGCTTGCTGTAAAATTAATGCGATACATGCCATTACTGATGTCAACATAATTAACTTGAGAATATCCTAAGAATGAAATTGTTGCATTGCTTAGCAGTTGATCAAATTCCGTATCGTTGAAAACGATGTAAAGATCCGCATCATTCTCGCCATAAGGGATTTCAATGATCGTGGTGTTTTGAGAACAAGCTTTCAATTCAGTAAAGGTATCACGTAGGGGAACCGGAACCAAGATTTGTTGGGTATCGAAGCGAAATCTGGAAGCGGTTATATTTAGTAAATCCGTGCTGGAAAGCCCGGTCGTGTTAACTATCAATTTATATTTATTGTTGTTTGATTCATTAAATGTCACGGCACCTATGATGGAAGCATTCACATCAATCGTTGCATCAGGAATTGGATCTCCAACTAATGTTTCATAATTTAATAAAATCGTTGCATTTCCACCATATGGGACGGAATTGATGGGATCGTGAGTTAGAATGGTCTCAAAGCGAAATATGATTATTAAATTTAAGGAACAATTCGAATAATATTGACTGGTAGAATTGATTTCTAACGTGTAGTTTTTGTCATTCTGAAAGGTAAGTTCTGTTGTATCCAGAACTATGTCATATTCTCCAGTACCCTGGTCTGTAAGATTTAGAATACCCGTGCTCCAATTTAACTGAACATTTAAACCTGAAATGAGCTGATTTGTATTCGTATCATTTGCTCGCACGCGAATCAACAGCAAATCGCCATATTTCATTTCCGTGGTATCATCGATACGGGCATCGAATGGCTCACGTAGGGAAATGCTGGATTGATGAACGATATTCATGACGGTAGAATTTTGACCTGATTCCGTTCCATTCGTCCACTGAACCATCACCTGATATGAACCACCAGTCGTATTTGTGCTTCCGATCGTGATATTTGGAAAAATTACCCATCCATTACTAGAACCTATTGATTGTCCGCTCCACCAAGTGGTACCATTTGGTGCTTGAATCGTTAGATTTGCCATACTTCCCGCGAGATCAGTTTTCGTCTGAGTCTTCGTCCCTATTCTGGCGATCACTCTTGATTTATTGGTAACAAAGAATTCCGTGCTATTTGACCACGTGCTTCCCGTAAAAACTTGGGTTTGGATTTCTTGAACATAATTGTTGGAATCTGCCCTGATGATCCAATATCCATCAGGATATTCTGTCATGTTCGTTGTTGGGATGGAAGCATATCCGTCAAAATGCCCTCCTTGTATGTCACTAATACGATTGATTAAAGGATATATTGGTTCAGCAACATACGTGAGGTTCCAATCTCTTGGCGTGGAAAAATTGAACGTGTGATTTCCAAAATGGCTCGGCACGCCAACATAATAATAAAATTCCCAACACGTCGAATTATCCTGAACCTCATAGTTCATTCCTATTTTTGAAGGGTCCATTGCATGAAGGCTTGAACCAGTCGTGTTCGCAAATAGATTCATGTCTACTTTAAAAGTCAGGTCAATTGGGAGAACAGGATCTGTTGATGAAATGGTTGGCGTGAAGCTGAAGTTTCCTTCGACTCTTTGATTAATTGAGTCATATTCTATTGATCCAAGCTGAGTAACAGAACCTGAATTTTCCCCTATATCATCAACTAGAATGTCATTCATGGTTAGAGAAACATTAGATGGTTTTACCTTGCTTTTAAGATAGAGCTGAAAATTGTCGATCCAGATTTCTGGATTTGGTTCTGAACCATAGCTGATATCTGCAGAATGAGTCAATCCAATTTTGAGATTTAAATTCACGTGCGTTCCGTTATTTGGAAGATTGGCTGTTGAAATGGGAACAATTCCCGTATTATACCACGTATCTTTCTGTTCAATCTCGTGAAAACTTATTAGATGGACTTTCTTCCATGCATCTTCAAGTCCGATATCTTCAAAACTTGACGTGATAAAATCGCCATAAACATCTCTCGTGTCATCAATGAAAAGAACGGATTGATATGACGAGTTCAGCCAATTTAGAGTTCTATTAATGAGATCCGTGCGCTCCTGATCCGCCAAGACATCACTAATGTCAAATCCGAAGAACATTGTTGCATTTTCATGGGTACTTGAAGACCAATTTATGGTAGAACGTTGTCGACTCGATTGAACCACGTCATATTTGAGAGGCACGTCTGCATCGGGGCTGGGATCGTCAAAGTAACACGGCGATGCTAATGAGTATAAAGCATAATCATTAATTCCATCAAAAATTCCACCGGCAATACCATCAAGGTTTTGACCACTTGACAATTGTCCGCTATGGTTTGCATGAAGGTACCTATAAAGCCAAGTACTCTCGGGAGGATTTTGGAACTCATAGGAAATTCCCTGTCCCGTCAAAAGCAATTTACCCTTGTCATTCAGGTAATTTGTTATGAGCATTCTGTCACTTGAGGTGAGTGTGTTTGTAGTTGTCCAACCTGTTGCCCAAACGACAATATCATATTTTTGCAGGTATGAAAGGTCGGGAACACCTCTATCCGTGTAATTATAGTAAAAATAGATTTTATTACTCGGACTTTGAAGGTCCGTTTGATCTACGGCGACACTAATCTTGAATGCGCCTGCCCCTTCCAAGGACCAACTTGAATTAACCTTGTAATCAAATTGCAATCCCGCCCAATTTACTGATCCCCTCTCGATGGAAATGTTTTGCTCGAATGAAGCATCTGTCGTCGTATAATAAACAGATCGCGAATTTCCCTGATCCCAATTGTTTAGTTTGATGTGGATACCTCTTGAATTATTCACGCCTTCCCCATCCTCAATGGCATAATTCCATCCCGGATGAGATATAGAGGAAAAGTCTGAAGCGTGAGCCGTCCAATTCCCCGTGGACTCGAAATCAACATCCTTTATCCAACAGCGATTTTCATATATGTCATTCAAGTACATTTCGATCCTGTTTCCATCCCAGGTTGAAGGTAAAGAAACGTAAGCCGACATGTTTTGAATTTCGCCGGATGTTTCATTATAGTAAAGCATGATTTCTTGATCTGAATTCGTTCGATTTGCATGTTCATAAATCGTGAGAGGAGGTGCAATATTGTTGCTTTCTTTTAATAGCAAAGGGAAAGGGTCTGCACCTATCGTGGAAGGATTATACGTTGTCGCTAAAAAGAAGGGAATCATTGGCATGAATGATAAAAATAATGAAAATAAAATTAAAGAACCCAGAAATAAACTTTTTATTCTAAAATCATCTTTTCGGAAATTTGTCATAAATCTCGACACCTATTGTTGTGTATTTCGTTTTAATAAATGAAGCATTTCGAATTCCATGACGATTTCTTTTTCTTCAGGAGAAATGACTTTAAATACGGTGAATTTCATGGTAAGAATTCCACGATCGGGACGAGTTCGAGATTGTCTTGTTTCTAAAACTTCAACCCCTGCTTGCATCGTGTCATTTATGCGAAGCGGAGCCTTAAATCTCATGTTTTGAATGCTTAAAAGAGCAATAATCGTTTTTTTATAAATTCCGAGTTGCAAAAACAGACCAACTGCTAGCGGAATTATGAATGGCCCCGGAAAGACTCGAGAACCGTAGGGCATTTCTTCTCTCGCATATATTTCATCAAAAAACATGGGATCATGAAACCAAACTAAATTGCAAAACGCCGTTAAATCGTTCTCCGTGAGCGTGCGCCGCTCTGTCATGAATTTTTCTCCTTTTGTAAATTCATTAAAGTATCGCCCTGCCATTAGAAATACATCTCATTTCGCCAGTATTACTTACAACGTTAGCTACAAAAATAAACTATTGCTTTTTAAATTTAGTAACGAAAATCTAAATCTATTGTGATGGAAATGTATCAACGAGTTTATTACTTAAGTGCGACATATTTGGAAATCGAAGAGCTTTTAAAAGCTTACTTGAGGGAGAACGAATGGACTTATACCATTGAATTCCAGACTTTCAAGGCTTTTCGTGATAATTTGAAGATTTCCATCAAAATCGAAGAACAAATAAACATGACGACCGTCCAAATTTCCGGCGGAAGTTCCGACTACACTATTGAACAAGAGCAAGAGATTATTGAAATTATTGCTGATATTGGAGATTATTTAGAAGGATTCTTCATCTCGGATACCAGTTCACCGCAAACTCAAGCGGTGAAAAATGGCTGTCCGATATGCGGAAAGGCACTTCGTCGGGGAGTTATTTATTGTCCTAATTGTGGGGCTTTAGTCAAGTAGCTCGAATGGTTTTTTCTTTTTCTTGATTTTTTTGGGGTATATCCAATAATAGAAGAAAATAGCGAATATTACAATTCCCACGATAACGGGATAACCGATCCAAAGGATTGAAAAGAAAAGAAAATTTCCCGTTGCGTTGTAAAGAATGGAACTAACGCCGTGAAGTGCAGTAATAAGGGAGATGAAAACTGAAACAAAACCGACTACTGACTTTAATCGGTTATAAATCACTTGGAGAAGGGATTTTTCGGCATCACCCAACTCACCGCCATCGATCATTTCAAGGTCATCTTTATTCAGGACTTTTCTCATTTCTTGATATGATATTCGACCCATGCCAAAGACAATCTCGTTTGTATTGCTGTCAATCTTGATATTGTCCATGTTTGAAGTGCCTAAAATCCTGAAAAGACGGGATTTGAGGGTGGAACGCTTCATTCCCATGCGATTTGCCAGTTGTTGAATTGGAATACGTGGTGTTTCGTATACTTTTTCCATGTAGATGAGATTCTTCTTAATGATTTCGTCTTCGAGAAGGATCTTCGTCCGTTTCAGCACGTCTTCTAATTCATTTATGTTCCATTCTCTCAAAATAACAATGCAGGAGTCCCGAAAGTTGGGAATCTTCAGGTTCTTTTCTGCATTTGATATGTGAGACTTAATATCACCGTCCATGTTTTTTAGAACATTCAGCAAGTTTTTATACGTGGCCTTTAGCGTGGCTTGAGCCTCGTCAAGATTACCATTCTCCAGGAGGTTCGCCTGTTCGAGTTCTATTTCATTGATTAGATTATAAAAATCGTCTTTATGGCGTTCTATTTTCTTTTTTAACTCGATTTTTAACTCTTCTTCGAGTATGCCTACAAATTTTTGCTCAAACCGTTCTCGCTGTTGTTTTATGTCATATTTTATCGTTGCGATTTCTTCGTTAAATTTACCTTGTAAGTCTGCGATTATTCTTAAAAATTTCTTAATATTAAGGTCATCTTCCGCTTCTTGAATGAAATTTCGAAGTTTTTCTTCGTGCATGTTGATTTTTTCATCATGTGAGCCATAAATTTCTTGAAGATAAGAGCGAACCTCATCGAGGTTATGAAAAGAATCAATTTGTTTTAAGATTTTCTCATTAATGTCTTCGAGTTGTGCGTTAATCTCCAGTAATGCTCCCTTAATGAGATTATCAAATTTCCTTCTATAATCCAGAATTTTTGTAATCAAGGCGACTTCATTCTTTATTTGTGATTTTCGTTGAGTCCATTTTTGGATTAAGCCTGAATTATACGGGTTCTTTAGTTGTTTTGGGTAATTTCGCTTCAAGAACCCATCGTTTTCTTCGATATTCGCCAAAATTTCTTTAGTTTTCGTTTTAATTTCTTCTTTATTGTCATCAAGAAGGTAACTTTCACAGTAATTCAAAAATAAGTTTTTTAAACGTTCAAATTCCTGTTCTTTCAAGTATTTTTCAATGGTCTTTTCAAACTCTAACTGTTTCAAATTGGGCACGGTAAGAGGGATGATCTCGTCAGCATTTACAAATTCCGCTGATATCCTTGCAGACAAAATCATTTGCTCGAGCCGTTTTTTAACGGAGCTCCGACTCAGACCGATCAGTGTTGCTAATTCTTGTATCTTAATTCGTCCGCCCCGTGCTTCATTTGATTTCTCTAAAATTAATTTTTGTAAGACTGTATCAATGAGATGGTCTTTTTTATTTCGGAGAGAACTCTCCATGAATTTTTCATAGGTCTTCCATCGGTTCACGGGAACCATCGTGATTTCTGTAAAGTTCTTGAACTCTTGAGATTCTTGGTTCAAGAAGTCGAAAATTGCTCTATTTTCTTTTTTCATTTCGGATTTTAGGTATGAATATCGTTCCTTTAGAAGGTGGCAAAGGTTTTTTTCTGGAGTTATCACTTCGAGACGGGAAAGATCTTCCAATTGATCTAAAGCACGATTCAATTTCTTGATTTTTGAATCGACGAGAGCATCAAATTCTGATTTTTTGGACTTTTCTTTAAGAGTCATTATTTTTTCTTCAGTTTCTTTCTTGACATCTTCCAGTTCTATTCTCATTTGGTCCATCAAATCTGTCCAAAGAAATGGGATGTCTCCTGCAACGATTTCAAAATCATCCAATATTTTCCCCGTGTCGTGTATGTATTCGTCAAGAAAGAGGTTGGTTTCCGTGATGAAATCCAGGGCTCGCAGGATTGCCAGATTCAATTCTTCGTTGTCTTCGATTTTTTTGATATTTTCCAATCGGTCATGAAAACTTGCTTTTCGTTGGTCCATCAATTTCAGGATTTCATCACGTTTATATATTTTAGATCGCATGTCCTCCAGACGTCTGGCTGCTGTTGACTGTTTTTGTCTCCATTGCGTCGCCAGAAATTCATCAAATGCACGACTCTTATCTTCCAAATCTTGGTTTAAAGTGATGATTCCTTTTGCTAACGATGAATCATCCGTGAGGATGACATTCTTCAATAAAGAGCCTTTATTTGTTATTTTATACAATTCGGTGATTTTATTATTGATTTCCTGTGCCACTTTTCGAACATTTTCCTCAATTTCGTTAGATCTTCCCAAAAAAATATCTCTTTTCGTGCCGAGTTCGTGTTTTGCACAGGATCTTTGAAAATCTGATAGCAATGTTTCAATTTGATTATTGAATCTATCCGTATTGTCATTTATGAACTCAACAAGTTTTTCTAATTCATTGTATGCCTTGATGATCTTCTCCCGATCCTTAATGAGACCATCCAAGTCATTTCTGACGTTTTGAAGTTCTTTTTTCGATTCCGAAAAATTCTTTTTCCATTCTTTTAATGATTCAAGTGATCTCTTGATATCAATCAGAAAAAAGCGTTCTTTGAATGAATTGATTGTTTTTTCCTGTTCGGCAAGTTTCACGAGTGCTTGGTCATAATGCTTATCAAGATTACCACGCGCCAATTCGACTTCATCGGCTTCCAATAGAATTTTGATTGATTCTTGAAATTCTTGGATTATCATGGGTAAAAGCGTGATATATTGGTCAATTAATGCCTCGAACCTGACCAAATCTTGCTTTTCTTCAACGATAGTATTATATGGAAATTCCTTTTTGCGCACTATGATGTTATCGGGTAAGATATAAACTCGGAGAACCTGTGTCTTCCTCAGGCGTTTTTTTGATTCTTCAATGCTGCCAATTATGAAGTGTTGCTCGATTAATTTTGAAATGACTTTTTTAACCCTGACTTGCTTATCTGGAATTCTCCGAAACGTTTTGGCAAAATCAGTCAAGTCAATTTTCATCATTCTTTTATTCAATATATAATCCAGCGTTTTTTTAGCAATTCGCTGATCATCGCTGGGAAGGTGACTGAGGTAAGTGTTAAATAGCTCTTTATATTTCACTATATCAACGGAAAACCACTTATACTTGGCTTGCATTTCTCTAACAAGCCTGAGAACCAACTTTTCGGTCACAAAAAATTCATCACAAAGCGTCCTCACGTACACTTCTTTTTGAACGTGAACGTGTTGGAGAAGACCATCTTCAACTTCATCTATGAGTGATGGGAGAAGGAGAAACATTATGGCATCTGCTTGGGCGGTTTGTATTAAATCCGAACGAGCCTCTGTCGGATTTTGATTAAATCCTCCGTCAGGCTTGAATTTTTCTGATAAAAATTTTATGACTTTTCCTTTATTCAACTTGCGAATTAATTGATAGCCACTAAAAACTGATGTCACAAAAAATGTATCCGTAATGTTGCTTTCGTCTGCTTTCTTTCCGAAACCTCCATCCGATCCTTGAAATGATGATATGAATGAAAGAACTAACTCGTCATCGATTACTTCATGGGGATTTAAAAGCCTGTACGTCAAAAGCAAGTAATACCTATCAATACTGCTTTTTTCCATCCTTTTCAAGAGTATCCTTGACATTCTTTTAGTATCGAGTAAATCCATTTGATCAAGAAGATAGAGGCTTGCCACGGCAAAGAATGTTGATTTGTACGAAGAATGAGCACCGCAAAGACAATCCTTATTGTTACAGTGTGAAAAAAGACCATCTGCTTTCTGGTTTTCCATTATGAATCGTAAAGTTTGCTTGCACTCGTCTTCATTAAGCTGATGCCCTAAAAGTTTCAGTCCTGCAATTGCAAAAAAAGTACTCCACGTGTCAGGATTCCAATTATGTAATGACGAAAATCCTCCTATCGGTGCGCGAAATCGGAAAATAAATTCGCTAATCTTCTTTTTCAATATCCTGCCAAAAGAATTCATCTCTCCAAGGAAACTCAGTCCCAAGAGAGCGTAAAACGTGCGCTCCAAATCACCAAACCCGTGATTCGATTCTAGTTGACCTCGAATATATTTAGTGATCTTAACCCTGAAAGATTTTCCAAGCATGGTATTGAATATTTTTTGATCCTGTTTACTGACACGCCAGCAAGGAAGCACGAGTTCCGCGCACATTTAACATCACGATCTTTTTTTTGTTTTATTTTTCTCCAAGAACCGAGCAGGACTCATTCCGGTTCAAGGAGCTTTGAAATCATCATTATTATCTCATTAGTGGCAAATATAAAAACATTTGGACATGGCAAGCAATATTTTTTGACCTGCATGAAGCTCGTTTCATGCATTTCCAAATGAACCGATCTTCAAATAATCTTCTCAAGTAAAATATATTTTTCTTGTCTAAGAAATAGTTGATTTTTATTATATATTTCAAGCTTGACCCGATTTTGCGATAATCACTTCTCCAATTCGCTTTCTAATACCAATTTCCCATCTTTAACGACGTAATTGATCGTATTTCCCCAAAAATTGGTTACTACAACGCGATGTGATATGCCTTTTTCATTGGATTTCGTTACGGATTGAATTTTTAAAGGATACGGTAAATTTCTCTGCTTGTTAATCCATTCTTCTGTAATTTCGAGGTCTTTTTCACTCATTTTTTCACTCAACACGCAATATTTTTTTCAATCATAAAAAAATGACGTTTATTTTCAATGTTCCGTGAATACATGGTCTGAGCAATAAATTCGAGTCCTGAACGGTAACTTTGATAAATTGATTGACAATTGTATTAATAATTATAACTCATTCTGATCAGATTTCGAGGAAGGATGTAAAGCATTCTCACAAGGATTTTCAGTCGTTCCCGAAGCACTACGGAATGAACCATGATTTATAGACAGGAGAAATCGAATGACTACTGAATTTCAAAAATTTTCTCTAAGACCAGAGATAATACAAGCACTGGATGAACTTAAATTCCAGAAACCCACGCCAATCCAAGACCGAACAATTCCGATAATAATGGAAGGAAATGATGTCTTGGGACAGGCAATAACAGGAAGCGGCAAAACTCTCGCATTTGGATTGCCAATCCTTCAAAAAATAAATGACAAGATTAACAAGACACAAGCCGTGATAATCTCCCCCACGCGTGAACTTGCCATTCAAATCGCAAACGAGTTGAAGGCTGTTGCAAAGCACACGAAAACTCGCGTGTTATTGATATATGGAGGAGTATCTTACCGTCCGCAAGAAGAAGGCTTGAAAAAAGGATTTCACATAATTGTAGCCACTCCAGGAAGAATGCTGGATCATCTAAGGAGAGGTGCAAGGAACTTCTTGCGACCTAAGATCGTCGTGCTAGATGAAGCCGATAAAATGCTCGAAATGGGATTTATTGAAGATATCGATAAAATTCTATACCAAATGAGACAACCGAAACAACAAAAACTCTTTTTCGGGGCTACAATGCCCGAGCGAGTTTATAAATTGACAAAAAAATACATGAAAAATCCGAAGTTCGTTTCATTAATAAGAGAACAACAACGCAAATCTCGCGTTCCGAAAGAGATTCAACAATATTATTATAACGTTTCAGATGATACGGACAAGCTAAATGCCATTTGCAAGACCCTGGATCTAATTGCTGATGAGCACGAAAATGGCAATTATAAGATCTTGGTCTTCGTGCGAACTCGTAAATCCGCTGATAAATTAAGTCGATTCTTAAAGGAGATGGGCTATGAAACATTGGCCATTCACTCCGATAAGTCTCAATTTCAACGAGAGAAAATAATGAACGCATTCCGAAACCATGCTCAATTACTCATCGCTACGGACGTGGCAAGTCGTGGATTGGATATTGACGGAATCACGCACGTCATAAATTATAACATGCCTCAAATTCACGAAGATTACATCCATCGAATCGGTCGCTGTGGTCGCATGGGCAAAAAAGGCGTGGCAATTACCTTTATATCTCCCGATGAACATCGAATGTTAACTGAAATCGAACAGCAGTTAAAAACAAAGATCAACCGGCTTCAATTAAATCAGTATTCAAGCCGTGGCGGCATTTATTAGAAAACATTCGATGTAATCATTTTCTTTTATTTGGACAATCCTCATCCTAAAAATCCGTCTTGAGTAATTTAAAAAAATAAGGATGATGATGAACAGCATGAAATCGGAATTTTATTGATGTTTTCTTTTTCTATAATGCCAAACAAAGCCCGTGATCACCACTAATCCCAGGATCAGGTAAAGTACTTCAAAACCCGGAACTGGTGGAGAAGTGGGATCTGCCTGTATTGTAACGATTATATCATCAGAAGTTCCTTGCTGCCCAGCACTATCATTGAATTCGATTCGATAATGGAATGTCCCAGCGGTTTCCGTGTTCACGGATATTTGAATGGTTGAGCCATTAGACCATTGATTCCAGTCTGTGATGGGTTGAAGAGTTCCTGAAGTATCTGCCCAGATTCGATAGAATCCTTCACCGTAATCATCGTATAGAACCCACGAAATCGAAACTTCCGCACCTACACGTATTGAAATGTCGGACGATTCATCACAGGTCGGTATAGCATCAATTATTGTTATAAATACCGTGTTGGGAATGCCCAATTGCCCTGTGCTGTCATTATATTCAATTGTATAATTAAAGATCCCTGGAGCAGTCCTATTTATCTGCACCAATAAATTCGTATTATTCTGCCATGGTTGCCAGTCCCACAATACGTATGGATTTCCGCTCGTGTCGTTTGCCCAAACTCGATAGTGGCTCGAACCGAAGTCGTCAAGGAGTGTCCAATTTATGGTTTCTTGTCCATATTTTGATGTTACTATGGGTGCTGGCGAATTTGACGTGGGAACATGGTCCACTGTGAACATTCTGAAGAAGATATCGGAACCATCTTCAACCTGCCCGTAACTATCCCACGTTACAACGAAAGTGTCATTTAAAATCACGGCTACTGAAGGACTGCCTTGCGAAGACGGTGTATGAATATTAACTTGAACCTCATTCGTCAGATTTTGTCCCGCAGCATTGAAGTATCTCATGAAAACGCCACTATCTCCTCCGTCCTGTCCGTTGCTTTCCCACGTAGCAATGAATGTGTCATCAGAGAATGAATCGAGGACGACGATCGCCTGGTAACTTGTCGTGTAGGAGTTTATTTGGATTTCATCAGTCTGGTTCTGTCCTGAGTAGTCAAAAATCTTGAGATACACTCCAGTAAGATCTCCATCTTGTCCCATGCTATCCCATGCTACTACAAAAGACTCATTACTTGATAGACAAGTAATCGAAGGTCTCATTTGATTATTGTCCGTATAACCATTCACTTGAATATCATTAGTCTGGTTCTGCAATGTCGAATTAAAAATCCTCAGGAAAACTCCATCCCCACTGCCATCTTCCAACCAACTTTCCCACGTCACGACAAAATTTCCGTTTGATAATACAGCGATATCGGGTTGTTCCTGAGAACCACCTGCATAGCTACTTACTTGAATATCATCTGTTTGGTTATGTCCCGTGTAGTTAAATTGTTTCACGAAAACTTTGCTTTGCGTATTGCATGTCCATGCAACTAAAAATGTTTCATTTTGATATTTGCAAACAGTAGGTTGTACCTGATTTCCTGTGGTATAGGAGTTCACTTGAATATCGTCGGTCTGATTGTGTCCTGTGGAGTTGAAGATCTTGAGAAAAATGCCGGCACCATCTCCGTCCTGTCCCCCGCTACACCATGTAACCACAAAGGAACCATTATCGAGACCATATAGATCCGGATCACTTTGAGCGTCGGTGATGTTAGAATTCGCGCGGATATCGTCCGTCTGATCGTGTCCCGTGGAATTAAAGATCTTGATATTAATCCCCTGGGCATCTCCATCGGTCGTATTCTGCCAGGCTATTACAAACGAGCCATTTTCAATACTACAAATTTCTGGAGTTTGTTGACTGCTATAGGTAATCGTATTTACCAAAGCTTCGTTTCCAGACTGAAATCCAACTGCCTTCAAGGGAAGAGTGGGTTTCTGCCTGTTCTGACCAAACTCGGTTCCGTACGGAAGAATTGTACTTGTCGAGACTGCCACGCCAAAAGTCATCAATAAAATCAAAGGCATAACCGCTAGAAAAAAATATCTTTTTCTCAAATCGCATCAACTTCAATCGTTTTCGTAAGAAAAATACTTGAAACAAGGCAAGTATTATAAGAAGACAGAGAATTTCATCAAATAAAAATATTTTCGACTTTAATAGAGAAAATATTGAAGAAGAACGACCTTGCTCCTAAAAAGGATTAGGGAAACGGCAAATTTTAAGGACTTTTGTTACTTAAATGGAAATAAATAATCGGGATTTTCTATTTTTTTTATTGCCAATTCTATGTAGTATTTAAATCTATTTTCAATGTGCTGAACAATTTCATCATCGGCTGTATATGGACCGAACCAAATATTTGAAAGTGTTCCCGTGCTAGGGTCTTCTTTTGTCAATTGTGGGTCGTGTTTATCTTCGATTTCAAGTTCGGTTTCGAAGAATGGAGGTTCTTCATCGATGACCTGTTCTTGTTTTGGAACGATCGAGATAGGACGCCAGTGATCAGCCATGTAGCACATGACGTAAAATCCTGCTTGATCCATGAGTGCAGTGGCAAAGCCAACAATGTCTCCCAAGTATTTTTTAAGATGCTCGACCCATCGGACTCGAGTTTTTTTCACCAAGTCTAGCGGATCGCGTTCAACCATCCGAATAATCATGTTATCAGCTCCTCATGATGAAATGATTCGTAATTAGAATGATTCTTGAGTTTAAAAAATTAAAAAAAAGTGTTATTTTAATGTATCTGCTCGGACTTCTCATTCTTTTTTTGCCTTGCGATTCATGTAAATGTAGTAGATTCCAAACCCGATCACGACGATTACCAAAGTTATGGTTAAGACAACATTAAATGGTAACGATAACACGTCAATTTGATCCAAGAATAACTGGGGATTATTTATCATTGCAATCAGCATTTGGATTGGAGTAAGACCTGCAAGTGCAATCATTAACCATCCAAGAATGGAATAGAAGAATGCTCTCGGAATGACTCCTATAACGGTACCTATGAGATAATCACGCCATTTTATGTCGACCACACCTGATACAACTGAAATCAGATCTAATGGTATAAAAGGAACCATTCGTCCAATAATGACTGCCCAAATCCCATACTGATGTATCCAATCATCAATAATCTTGAAATTTTTTTCTCCAACTGTTTTGACGGCGAAGGGTTTTCCTCCTCGAAGAGCAAGCCAGAACAAGAGAACCGCAGCAATCATGCCTCCTGCAATGTTAATAAGTCCACCACCGATCCAATTCCAAAGCATTCCTGCGGTCAACATGACCATCTCCGAAGGTATTGCCAGTAGTATTGCCTGCACGGCCATGAATACAAAATATAACAGGACACCAAATACGCCGAGGAAGGTCATGGGCATGAGAAAACAGATCACAACTATGGTCGTCAGGAATTCCGTATCTCCAATCGGAATGAAAGACACGTAACCCAGTAAGGTATAGAGATACATCGCACCCATGATAAGGACAAGTACCATGAATACCAACATGAAAACGTAATCCCACCAGTGTTCATAACCGCGTGGATCAAGGATTCCTTTAATCCAACTAACAAATCTCTTGAAGATTCCTTCGTCTTTCGCAGAGCTCTTTTCATCTGTCGATACATCTTCATTTTCTGTCATTGAACCACCATGAAAGAAATCTTGCATTATAATTTTCGATATCAAATAATGAGAATGAAACGAGTTCCTAAACTTCAATTAAAAGTTTGCCATTTGATGAATATATCTTATGGGAATAAAATAAGGGCAAATTTGAGTTTCGTTTTACCAGTCGAATTTTTTATTAGTAACCACGTCGACAATAAATACATGTCTCGCTTTTCCAAGCTTGATCCGTTTGACAAGCGATTTCTTCTTGTCATTTTTATTTGCTTAGGCATAGTAATTACAATCACGACCATCATTCATCATTTTTTTCCTTTCATCGTTCAAGTTCCTCCGGTGATGCCGCCGTTTACATCGCCTCCGCAGTTTTGGGCATTCGAACTCCTATTCTGGGATATGAGTGCAATACTATTAAGTGCTTTGCTATTTTATCACGTGGTGAAGAAACACGGCATCTGGCTAGCCACGCTTTTCCTGACGGGATCAATCATTTTCACGGGACTTGAGGAATGCATGTGGATTTTTGGTGGAAGATTCGGCTTGACTTTTCCTACTTACTTCTTTACTAAAGGCGGTCTTTGGTTCTTTGAAATCCCTCTATATACCTGTCTCGGCTGGTTCATTTTGGCTTATAGTTGCGTGTTCATTGCCGAAAACTTGTTTGATGATGGTAAGGTTTTTTGGAGTGCCTTTTTAGGTGGCGTTTTTGCAGTGATGCTTGATTTGTGGATAGACCCCATCAACGTGAATCTCGGTGCTCTCTCGCCTTACACGTCTGCAGGTTTTTGGGTTTGGAACATGCAAGACACGCTTCGCATTTTCGGGATTCCGCTCATGAACTTTATAGGATGGTTTCTCGTGGTTTTTCTCTTCGCATATCTTTGGGGACAAATTCGTGAGGCTCAGACTAAAAAACACTGGTCAAAACTGAAATGCACTATCATATTCTACGCGTGCATCCCTGCTTTACTCCTTATATGCTTGGTCGCACTTGGTTTCATAGAAATATATGTTCTACAAATCTGGTTTCGAAATGTCTACATTCCGTTTTGAGGTGTTATTATGAAATTCAATACTGATTACATACCGATCATTATCTTGGCTCTTTTCGTGCTGGCAATGTTGGGCGAGTGCATGCAACTGGTGCAAGCAACTGGCAACATCATTTTTCTCCTGATAATCGTGATTCCAATTCCTGTCTTTGTCATTACGGGATATGTTGCGATAATCAGACTTCGCAAGAAGAACAAAGAAGACACGAAGTAATTGGATTAAAACGGCTCTACCGGAGGTTTTTTTGAATCTCGTTAGCAATACTGTTAAGTGCAGCAATCATTGGTCTGGGTATTGCAGTTGGAATATTGTCGCTGCATTGGTATCGGCACGCTGAAAAATTTCGATTATATGGGTTATTAGTTGGAGTCATTTTGGGTTGTTTAGACAAGTTATTAATGATAATTCTCTGGCAAGACATTTTCTTCCTGAAAGGCACGCTCATTATAGATGACTTCATTATAATTACTTATGATATGCTTGCATATTCCACGTATTTCCTTGTTTTTAAATTTGAGAAATTCGATGCTAACCAAGCGATTTTCTTCATAATGCTTTCTTCCATGCTTGGTACTCTGCTCGAACAATTTGGACTGGTTTCAAATCCCGCTTTCACGTATCCGTATGTTTTTGGCTTGATTCAATGGAATCCGCTCATTACACTCGGATATTTTGCTTGCATGTTTGGTCTTGGCTTCATCTTGATCATGTTTTTTATTGATAAAGAACGATTGAAAGCATTGCTTCGAAATGAATCATGACGAAATTCCGTGCTTGGAAGAAAAAATTTAGAACGAAAAGTTTTTCATTTTAAACAAATCCAAGTATTCTTAATTGTCGGATTCAATCGTGTGAAACAGGAGTTGTGTTTGAAATGGCACCCGATGATGATAACGTGGACGATTTGCTTGACTCTCTACTAGAATCTGTATCGGATGGTGAGAAGAAAACTGCAAAAAAAAGTACCAAACCTGTCATAGTGCGTCCACCAAAACCCGTTGTAAAAAGACCGCAGAAAGTCATTCAACCCATGGCTTCGCCTTCCATTCAACCGAAACCCATCCTTAAGCCTGTTCGAGGACCTGAAAAACCCGTATTGAAAAACCTCGAGCGATTAAAACAACAAAGCGCGATGAAAAGGACGGGTGTATCTCCTGGACCTGCACCAACTCCAATTAAAAGAGAACCCCTGACAAAACCCAAGCCCATTCAGGGACCCTCACCAATATTACCGAAAAAAATTCCAAAGAGTTCACCTTCTGTCACGTTAGAACCCATCAAGATCACGGGTATTTCGAAAAAATCTTCACCGACCCCCTCTCCTGCGGTGCCTGCACCGGTTAAACCAATATCTCCTAGCTCAAAATATGCTAAAGAACCTGAAACCGTGAGAATTAAAATCGGACCGTCATTGAAGGATCTCATTGCAAAGAAGGAAGGAAAGACTGTTTCGACTAAACCTGCCGATTCATCCATCTTCGATGATGAATACAAATCCGTCCAGAAAATAAAGGAAGAAATTCTACAAAAGCCAAAGCCAATAACAAAACGACCTGCCGATAAATTAGAAACATTCAAAGAACTAATGCAGGAAGTTGAATCTACTGAATCCATCACGCCTGGTATGAATCAAGATGTTGATTTATTCGTGGAAACAGCCCAAAGGGTCGAAGAAGTTCCAATTTTTGCAGAAGAAATTGCATCAGAAGCAGTTACTGAACTTGTATATGATAAAAATGGATATCTCATTCCTAAAACAGCGCCGAGACCAATTGGTGTCAAGTGTCCAAATTGCGGAAAACGGTTTGAACCCCTCGAACCTGAAAGATGTGAATGTCCGTTTTGCATGTATGTTTGGTATATTTAACAGGACAGAAAAATTAATTATTTCTTTTTTCCTAACGCGTTATATCTGGCTATCTGCCCGTTTTCTAAAGTCAATCTGGAAGAATTGCCACGGGTCTTGTCCATCCTGCACTGGCGCCTTGTATCTTTATTGGAAATACTGCAATTTTAAATCCAAATGGTGGTAACTGATCCAAATTTGCTAATTTTTCAATGTGACAATATTCCTTTTTTCGTCCTGCAAAATGAGCGGGCCATAATGCTTGATTATTACCGGTCTCTTTATATTCCTTGAACATCAACGCAAAAGGTCTGTCGAAACCATAACCATCTGTACCTATCACTTTTATTCCGTGTTCCAAGATCCATGTTGTTGCTTCTCCTGTCATGCCCGGGTGCAACTCCGTGTATTTTCGAGAGCCAAATTTCTTGTCTCTATCAGTTCGGATGAGCACGATATCTCCCGCTTTTAGTTCGTACTCGATGCGTTGTAATTCTTTTTTTACATCATCAACCGAGATTTTTTCACCATCTGCTTTCCAAGAAAAATCCAACACGACACCATCACCATAGCACCACTCAAGCGGTACTTCATCAATCGTTTTTGCCGGCTTGCCCTCAACAACATCACCAAAATGCCATGGTGCATCAAGATGCGTTCCCGTGTGCGTCTCAATCTCAAGCTTTTCCCATGCAAGTCCCTTTCCATCGGGGAACTCTTCGCCCTTTACATTATAGAGCATGCCGAGTCGTCTGGCTCCTTCACGGTGATCCCATCTGGTAATGCGTGCGGGTATTGGCTCAGATCTTGCTCTATGTATTATCGGGACTGATAGATCGATTAAACGGACCAATTTTCCAACCTCAAATATCAAATCATCTTTTTTGGATCGAGTAAATCATCTAAATTTCCTTCTATTTTTAGATCTTGTTCAATGATAACTTCTTTTATTGTTTTTCCCGTCTCATGTGCAATGCGAGCAATCTCACCTGCTTTATCGTAACCTATTATTGGTGTCAGATTTGTTACCGTCATTAACATTCGGTCCAAGTGGGATTGAATTTGCCGCAGGTTTGGTTTCAAATCCAATAAGCAATGGGTAATGAAGGAAATGATTCCATTTGAAAGAATTTTAATGGATTCTAATAAATTTACAATCATCATGGGTTTAGTTACGTTCAAATCCAAGATGCTACCAAAACTTTCTCCTTGTGAGATGACAGCATCATTTCCAATTACTTGCAGGCAGACCTGTATCAATGCTTCTGATTGCGTGGGGTTAATTTTCCCAGGCATTATGGAAGAGCCTGGCTCATTGGCAGGAAGTATCAACTCACCGAGTCCTGCTCGAGGCCCACTTCCCATCCATCGTATGTCATTCGCCATTTTGATGAGTGACAATGCCAAAAGCCGCAATACACCACTGGCTTTAACGATCGTGTTATGAGACGCGATTCCCTCTGCTTTAACGGGATTCTCTTTGAAATCAATTCCCGTCATTTCTTTCAATTTCGAAACAACAATAGCACCAAACTTTTCATCCGTGTTGATTCCCGTCCCGCAAGCCGTGCCACCAATAGGTAAGAAACAAAGTTCATCACACGCACTCACCAATCGAGATTTATTTATGGTTACTTGTCGTCTATATACTTCAAATTCCATGGAAAGAGGAATTGGAACCGCATCTTGAAGATGAGTCCGACCAATTTTTATCACGTTTCTGAACTCGTCAATTTTTTTTTCAAGGGCGTTTTCAAGTTTTTCAACGGCGGGAATTAAAAGAGAGTTTATTCGTTCAATCGTTGCTAGGTGCATTGCTGTAGGAATGACATCATTGGAGGATTGACCTTTATTAACGTGGTCATTTGGGTGAACTGGATATTTCTTGCCCATGGGATGACCTAAAATTTCATTTGCCCTGTTGGCCAATACTTCATTCATGTTCATGTTGATCTGTGTTCCCGAGCCCGTTTGAAACACGTCGATGGGAAATTGTTCTAAATGCTTTTTTTTGTCTAAAATCTCCTCAAGTGCTTGAAATAAGGCATTTGACTTCTCCTCTTCTATATTTCCCATGCTCACGTTTGCTTGGAGACAGGCTTTTTTAATTAGAGCCAGTGCATTTAGAAAGGACTCTGGAAATTTTTTATCACTAATTTGAAAATTTAAGAGAGCACGTTGAGTGTTAATCCCCCAATAAACGTTTTTCGGGACTTCTAATTCACCTAACACGTCTTTTTCAATTCTCATCTCATTTTTCATTAGCATCACGTTGTAATTTCTTTTCTTTGTTTATAAGTTTAGAATTGATGATTTCAAGCAAGAAATAGGTAAAAATATGATTCATTCTCTAAATTTAAAAAATTGTTGAAACAAGAAATTATCGAAGAAAACTACTTTATTCATCTTCTCCTGTAATCGGTTGCTTATCTCTGATTTCTGATAATTTTTGTTCTACTTCTTTTTTTATCAACTCACGAATATATTTTTCGTCAAGTATATTACTCATCGTTCAAAAATCCTTCAATGCAATTTGAATTTTAACTCATTTTCACATGTTCTGAGCTAATATTTGTTTAAACTAATATTTAAATTCAATACTGTATTGAATCCGAGCTGTATCGTTCGAAAGAGTTCAAATTCTTTTAGGGATGTTGCGATAGTATTTCTCTACCAATTCGGTGGCAGATTTAAACATATTTTCCGAAATGGATTTTGCTTGTAATTCTTTTTCAAATATCATTTCAAAATCTCGTGTAAACAATTCTAAGTTCTCACGGAGATATCGTGATGATTTTGAAGATAATAATCCAACCATGATGTGCTCTCCTTTGGAAAAAAGCAGGATTCCTTTTTCAAATTTGATCTCTTCGATTAGTCCAACTTGTAGAACCTTCTCACTCATTGCCCGTAGTGCCGAGAACAAACCTGCAAGTAGATCATCAACAACGAGACTTCTCGATTCAGTCCAAATATAATTGAAAATTGAATATCCGCCTTTCAGCAGTATTACCGTCAAACGAAAAGCCGTGAAAGGCAAGATAAACATGATTTCGGGATTGAAGAGTAAAATCAGTAGAAAGACGAACGGTACCGTTGCAATACTTATCTCCCCTATAAGAGCAAGTATCCAGATAATAACATCGGGGATAAGTCCAATAAGAAGCTCGGGAAGAAAACTAATTAATATATTTATGCCAATATAGACAGAGATCACAACTGCAATTGTAAAAGTCTGTTTTTTGAGATTTTGTGGTGCGTTCCTCGAAGCCCTTGCGAAGAATTCAATGATATATAGCATTAAGAGTGCCTCAAATGCCAGACCAAAGATCATCCATAGACCTGAATAATTGAAATATGGAAATCCAAACATGTAATTTATTGTTGAAGTTCCGGGAAGCCATGCAAAAGCCGCCGCCATTGAACCAACTACGGCAATTGAAAGCAATTTTACTATATTTGGTTGTTCATTAGTTATGTTATTCAGTCCACGAACTAAAACAATCATGCCCACTACAAAGAAAATATAACCGATCTTATGTAAAAACTCATTCATGAAAAGAAGCGCAAATACTCTAATGAAAGGATAAACGAGATAAATGACTAATGCAATTAGAAATGGTTTGAAATGCTTATTTTTGTTATACTTAATTTCACGTATCATTAGATAAGAAGAAATTATTCCGAAAATAACAATGATAAAATCTCGATAAACTAGAGGTACAAAATTTAAAACCATAGAATCTCTCTGCCCAACCGATTTTTTCTCTTGAAGTGAAATTATATTAATTCTACATCTAATTGTTATAATACTTGCATCTATATTTTATTTTTGCCAATTCATGAGTATTTTTTCGAAGAATTTAAACTACTTCAAAGTTTTTGATTTCCAATTAATCAAATGCTTAAATACGTGTCAATGTGCATCAGGATTCGCCGCATGATTTTTTCATTGTCCTGAAACTTTTCCCGTATTGCTTTTTTTAATAGATTTACTTGCTCTTTCAAGATATTTAATCGTTCTTCCAAATATTGATTTCTATCAATGAGCGAGTATGTTCCAGGACCGCCGTCTTCGTCAATTGTAATTTCAGTAATTGTTCCGACTTGAAATGACACGCCGCCTTCTTCTCTTTTTACCAAATCATCTTTTTCAAGGTTAAATGTCAGTAATTCAATTCCCGAAGGTGTAATGGAATATTTCGGTCGATGCTTTTTCCCCGAAACCATTATTACTGTTCGGTTGACAAGCCTGTTGTCGATCAATTCCTTTAAAGTTCGGTCTAGGAGAAAGTCATTAATTTTTAATGCATTCTTGAGTGTTGAAAATGAGGATTGTGAATTCTGGTTACTTGTGAGAGAGAGATGTCTCAAGACACTTCTCACGTGCTTTTTTTCTAGGAGTTTTAATTGCTGAAAAGAAACCATTTATTAACAACACCGAATTGGATTTTTGTATCCGACCACTTACATCTGATATAAGCACTTATAACCCGTATAAGAAAACGTATTATAAATCCTTTCGATTCGTGTTTCACAAAACAAGTATTGTTTTATTTATTTTACAAGAATCTTGGACTTAACTCATGATGGGGATTTTCTTTTCTCCAAACATGAACGTTCAGGATTGAAGATAAACTGTATTATTTTATCAAAACAAAAAAAACAGAGTGAAAGAAAATGACTGAAGAAGGCATGTGGTCGGATCTTCCTTTTAACGTTGGTCTTGTCTACGAAGGCGAACGAATTCGTGGTAAACAGACTTATGTTGAATTGGGTGGTCCAAAACAACCTGCAAAATTCGAATTAGTCCAGGTCAAAGATGTCAAGGATATCAAGGACATGGACGTAGAAATCATTGGTCCTGACATTCCGGACATGAAAGAAGGCGGAAATTATCCGATCGGAGTGTTAGTTGAAGTCGGTGGTAAACAAGCTGAAAAAGACCTTGAAGCCGTGCTCGAAAGACGCATTCACGAATTTTCCAACTTCATTGAAGGATTAATGCATTTAAACCAGCGTTATGACATCTGGATGCGAATTTCAAAGGCCGCCGTAAAGAAAGGCTTCAATTCATTGAAGATGTACGGCACTGTTCTTGCACGTCTATACAAGTCTGAATTCGGAAAAATTCTTGAAAAGATTCAAGTGAAACTCTATACTGATCCCGATAAAATTAAACCCATTTATGATAATGCAATGGGAATTTGGGAAGCCAGAGATGCACGAGCAAGAGACCTCTCCGATGATGAAGTAGACATGTTCTATGGTTGTACTCTATGTTCCAGCTTTGCACCATCCCACGTTTGCACCGTTACGCCTGGGCGAATTGCCTTGTGTGGTGCTATAAACTGGTTTGATGCACGTGCCGCAGCAAAAATTGACCCTGAAGGCCCTAATTTTGCCATTCCAAAAGGCGAGTGTCTTGATGAATTAGCTGGTGAATATTCTGGAATTAACGAAATCACGAAGAAAAAATCACTTGGAGAAATCGAACGGGTAACTTTACACACGATATTAAGTCCTTATAACCATACATCTTGTGGATGTTTTGAAGCCATCGCATTTTTCGTGCCTGAAGTTGATGGTGTGGGAATTGTTGACCGAAATTACAAGGGCACTACCGTAAACGGATTACCCTTCAGTACAATGGCAAATTCCACAGGTGGCGGAAAACAAGTCGAAGGGTTCGTCGGAATGGCTATCGAGTACATGCGTTCCAAGAAATTCCTTCAAGCCGATGGTGGATGGAATAGAATAGTTTGGATGCCTGCAGGAATAAAAAACCGCATTATTGATGCAATTCCTAAAGACATCGTAGACAAGATTGCGACCGAAGAAGTTGCTACCGACCTAGATTCTTTAAAATCATTCCTCAAGGAGAAGAATCACCCTGTCGTTAAGAATTGGGTGGAAGAAGCCGAAGAGGAAGAAGAAGAAGAAGCCGCACCCATGGTCCCAGCTGGGGGAATGCAGATGCCATCCATGGTTCCAATGATGGGAGGCATTCAAGTAGCGAGTGGCGGTGCTAACTGGAAGATAATACTAAAAGGTGCCAAGATCTACGCCGACGAAATCCATATCAAGCGGATCCAGCCTAAAAAGAAGAAGAAGAAATGATTTTATTTCTTCTGAACCGAACTCTAGGAGTTGAAATAGTATGGCCGAAGATTTTACCGAACGTCTCAATCGCCTTTTAAAGGATATCGATGAGGTTGTCATCAAGAATGCACGAATTGAAGCAGACGAGATCGAGCTCGGTCAATCAGAACCTACGAAGAGGAAGAAAAAATGAGCGAAGAAATTAAAAAAATCATCGATGGTATTTCCAAGGATGCCGAAGAAATCGTCTTAAAGAATGTTGCTATCGTGGCAGACCAATTGGGTTTCGAACTTCAAGGCGGTGGCGGTGCCGATCCGCGAGTTCCTTACATGCAGGCAGGGATAATGCAAGCAATGCAAATCTTGCAAGGTGCTGTAGGAGGGCAAGTGATGATGCCATCTGGTGCTGGTCTTGCACCTGGAATTGCTGCAGTGTTAAAGTGGAAAGCGCAGACTTTTAATTCGCCCGTTGAAACATATCCGGGTGAAATTGTTGTCGTGGAATTTTGCCGTTCTGGAAAAGGTGGAGAGGTCGTTAAAGCTGGTGGACAAAAAGCCATGAATTTCTACAATTTTGATTCTTTGATGCCACATACTCCAATCGTAACAGGAGATGTATTTGATATTCCCATTCACAAGAAAGGACGTGAATCTTTTCTCAGACTTTCAAAACCTGTCAAGGATCACTTCCTAAATGGTCCCATAGGCGATGTCTCAACAGATGTCGGTGAATGGGCAAAGGCAAACGTGAAATATGGAGCTCAAATGGTCACGATGCATAATATCGGAACTGATCCTACAATTCCGAAAAAGCTTGGTGGTCAAAAGTCTCCAAGAGAAGCTGCAAAGAATCTAGAAGAAGTTCTACAGGCTGTAAAATGTCCTGTCGTAATTGGTGGCTCTGGCAATCCAACAGAAGACATCAAGGTATTCGAAGCCTGTGCTGCAGTATCTGAATCAGAACGACTGCTAATCAGCTCAACTAACCTTGATGATTATACAAAAATCGTCCCAATTGCTAAGAAATATGATCATAACATCTTGGGATTCACCCAACTCGACCTAAATAACGCCAAAAAATTGAATGCAGAAATGCTTAAGCTAGGAATGCCTAAGGACCACATCGTGATGGACCCAACTTGTGCACCCCTTGGTTACGGAATTCAATATTCATTTTCCATCTATCAACGAATACGACTTGCTGCCCTCAAAGGTGAAACGGACATTCAATGTCCGATGAGTGGTGGAACAACAAATGCATGGGGCGCGCGCGAGGCATTTTTGGCAAATAAAGTCAAGCCAGAATGGGGTGAGCGTAATTATCGAGGTCCACTTTGGGAGATCTTGACTGCATTCATGTTATCCATCGCGGGTCTTGACATAGCAATGATGTTACATCCGCTTGCAATCCAATCTTTCCGACAAATAGTTACTGAATTGACCGCACGCGAAAAAGCCGCCAAGATAAATCACTTGGATTGGCTTACGATGGAGGTATGAGGTGAGTTAAATGGCAAAACTGTCTCCAATTAAAGTTGTATCGGCTTTACCCGGCACGAATTGTAGAGAATGCGGCGAAGAAACTTGCATGGCATTTGCAGTCAAGCTCATTGACCATCAAGTCGATATAAACGATTGTAAGCCCCTCGTATCCGAGAAAAAATATGCGAAGAAATTGAAGGCTCTTAAGGAAATTGCAACACCACCCATCCGTAAGGTCGTTATTGGTACGGGTGATCGTAAAATGATTGTTGGCGATGAAGAAGTCATGTATCGTCATGAATTGACGTACTATAACCCTTCACCAATCTGTATCGAAGTTGCCGATGATGATTTAGACGAAGTTGCAAAAGTCACAAAATATGTCAACGACTATGAACTTTACCGCATTGGTGCCAACTATTATTTGGACGGCGTTGCAATCCGCTGCCGATCAAATGATGCAAAAACGTTTGCCGCTGCAGTCAAAAAAGCCAAAGAAATAACTGACATGCCTTTAATTCTTTGTTCCACCAACCCCGAAATTTTACGTGCTGGAGCAATGGTTGTAAAGGACAAAAATCCACTTCTTTATGCTGCAACCAGAGATAATTGGGAAAAAGTCGGAAAATTAGCACTGGAATTAAATTGTCCCGTTGCTGTATATTCTTCTGACCTATCCGAACTCAAGTCGCTTGCCACAAGCTTGCATGAAGCAGGAGTTGAGCAAATCGTACTTGATCCCGGATGTTATTATGGTTCTGGAAACGTCGCGGATACCATTGGTGCACATCTTCAACTCAAGCGTGCTGCAATTGAGAAAGATGACAAATTGGTTGGTTTTCCCACAATGGGTGTAACCGCTACTGCGTTTATCGGCAAGGATAAGAATATGTCCGAAGGAGAACGAATCGCAGCCGCATACGAAGAAGGAAAGATGGCTTGTCTCCTAATGTGTAACGCCTGTAACCTCTTGATCATGCATACAATGGATAACTGGTTTCAACTGGCAATGGTCGTCGTGCGCGAAAACGTGTATTCCGATCCACGCGTGAATCCTTCAGTAGATGCAAAACTTTACGAAGTTGGCTCTCCGGATCAAGATAGTCCTGTATTTATTACGACAAATTATACAATGACCTACTTTACGGTTCGATCGGATCTCCAAGATTTGCGTCTGAATGCTTGGCTTTTGGTCATTGACACGGAAGGAATCTCCGTAGAATCTGCCGTAGCTGGCGGTCAAATGGTTGCCTCGAAAGTGGCTGAAGCCATTAAGGAGACTGGAGTTCTTGACAAAGTCAATCATAGGATTGTAATTATCCCTGGCCTTGCCGCGCGAATCTCCGGAGAATTAGAAGAACTTGCCGATCTCAAGGTTGTCGTTGGTCCAAGAGACTCAAGTGGTATCGAAAAACTGATGAAAGGATACGATAAGGATAGCTTAATGAAAGATTACCAAGCCATGAAGGCATAAAACCCCTATTTTTTTTCTTTTCACGGGTTAATCATCAGTCTCTCATTAAATTCCAAACAAAAAGTGACGTTTTTTTTCGTAAATTTGATCGTCAAAAAATTTTATAATTTACATGAAAATATGAAAATTCGTGCAATAAGATAAGAAAATTCACGTAAAAATCAGCTTTACTTTTTTATACCAAATTTCTCATGGAATAGCACTCATATATAACTTTGAAATAGTATTTAAAGCTTAAAAGAACTATACATCTAAAGAATTGAGGTATCCCTTAATGGAATTCACATTCACTGACAAGGCACGAGAGCACATTGAAAAGAAATTGAGCGACCGACAAGAGCAAGGTATGTTCATTTTTACGATGTTACATCGCGGATGATCAGGAGCGTATAAAGAAATCATGATAGAAGTTGCACCGAAATCGCACGTCAGAAACATCCAACTATTCCAAGAAGTTGGAGTTTTTAAGAGCGGAAACGGCGGTGGAGAACTTCCCATTTATATCGATCCTGAATCACGAAGGCATCTAGAAAGTCGAAAGGAAATCAAGATTGATGCTTATGGATGGTCGTTCATGAAGTATCTAACGATTCCTGATGCATACTTGCCTTATTACGGTTCAAGCGGCTCTTGTTCAATGTGCTAATCTTTCCAAAAGGAATGGTTTATGACCCCGATTCAAAAAGTTTGAGGAATCCGGGCGAAACCCAGGACATGCACCTGGCTCATTCCTTCCTTCCCTTTAAATTGAAGAAAAAGTGTTAAGACATGATCTCGGATTTGTACATCCCAAAAGTAACAGATCCAAAAAAGTGCGGCTATTGCGCGGCATGTGAGAAAACCTGCCCCGAAAAAGCCATCAAAATTGAAAATAATACATTTCATCTTGATGTTGAAAAGTGCTTGGGCAGGAAAAATGAATTTTGCGCTGCTTGTGTGGAAATTTGCCAACGCAAGATCCTCTCAATGGTTGAGGCACCCGTCTAAAACATCTAAATCTATTTTTCGATTATTTCGGGATAAATCAAAATATGTTTGTAATCTTCTGCCCACTGTTCTAGTGTCTTGAAAATCACGCTGAGAGCAGCTCCCTTGTCTGTTAATCGGTATTCCACGCGTGGAGGAATTTCATTGAATGCCTTGCGTTCAATAATACCCATTATGTCCAACTCCTTCAAGCGCTCTGAGAGCGTTTTGGGAGATATATCAAACCTTTTATAGATTTGATTATAGCGAAGTGGTTTATCTCGATTTTCGTAGAATAAGAAAATAATGGGCATCATGTGCTTTCGACCCAATAATTCAATCACGCAAGTCGCATCTCGGCATTGCTCTAATTCTTCTTCCCTACTTAATTTTCTTGTCATCATCGTTTCACCTATATAAAATACATGCTTCAAATTTTGAAGTAACTTCAAACTTTTTAGCTTACTTCAGTTAATGAATAAGCTTTTATCAAATTTACTGATGTTATTTCAGTTCCAAGAATCATAATGAAGCGGTCGAAGAACCAAGCACGGACTATTTCCATTCGATTTTGCGCTTGAAGAGTGACAATATAAAAATAACACATTGAAACATGAACCAAAATGGGAATGTGAGAACTGCGGCTTTCTTCGTTTTATAACCGCCGTAGACATTCGGCGAGATACATGAAAATATTGCCATTCCATAGAGACTACCCAGATATATTCCGATGTTAATAATTGCAAGGACAAGATCGCCTAAATCAAAAATACCCATTAGAGCCAATTGAGCAAATGGGAAAATTCCGTATAAGCCCAAAATACATGCTACAATAATGAAGGTACTGATCTGACAGGAGATGAAAGGTAGCCCAACTACATTGAAGCTTGCCAAGTAAGATTGCCAAGACTTGTTTAAATAACGGGTACCCGCCTTATACCAGCGTAATCGTTGCTTGAACGGAGACGTGGTGTAGTGATTTTGAACCTTGGTACGATGATCGTAAGTATATAGAGCTTTATATCCGTGTTCCGTTACTCGCCAACCGAGAAATAAATCGTGAGCGTGTTCGGTTTCCAATCCTTTCCAGCCACCGATTTGATAGAAAAAAGACTTTCTGATGGAAAATGAACCACCCCAGCAAATTCCGGGAACTTTTATCTTTAGCTTCTTGATAAAGGGTTCAGCAATATCAAGTGAGGCCAACCCCAACCATAGAAGACCTGCCATGTCAAGTCGTTGTAGATGAGCTGAGACGGACGGTCCATTAATCACGTACATGCTACTTACACACCCAATTGCATTGTCCAGAAGAGGTGCAATCATGAAATGAATGTATGTAGGCGGTAAGACACAGTCGGCTTCGGTGACAACAATTACTTCTCCCTTTGCACGTTCGATCCCGAGCGTCAATCCGTATGATACAGAATTGTAACCCTTTGGGCGGGGTGGAAGTTCAAACCGGTTTAGTAACGTGATATGCGGATGTTTTTTTGAATATTGCTTTACGATTTCGGGCGTGGCATCTTCATCTGATTCATCTATGATCATTACTTCGAGTTTTTCTTTGGGATAGTCAAGCTCAAGAATGGAATCCAATAAGGTTTGAATTATTTTTTCTTCATTTTTTGTAGGTACAAGTAAGGAAACGGATGGTTCCCAAAAAACTCGGGCTGTTTTACGATGATTGGGATAAAATACCATGTCAACAAAATTAACAACATCATTCAACCTATCGTGAGGAGCAAAATCGCTTTTCCAATGCCGAAAACTGGTCGCAATACATAAGAGTGTTATGGTATTTGAATAATGAAATGCGGCAAACAACAGAATTATCCACAGTACCACTATCATTCTGGCTCTTTCCTAAAGTGAAGTTTAATCGTTATAACTGTTCTAGATCTGACTTGAGCTCGGAAAGGATATTTTTAATGGCTGAATCGTCTCGCCCCAATTCGTATGAATTATCAATCAGCCAAGAGAAGTATTCAATTTGTTGAAGGATTGCGTTTTTTATTTTGTTCGTTCGAAACGTGAATTTTTTATAGTATCGCTTGATTTCTTGGGCATTCCACAGTGTTAGCCAATACCACGGATTTTCCCGAATGATTTTTTCGATTATTTGATTTCCGATAAGGGCGTTTCTAAAGATTAAGTCCTTTTTAGTGAGATTTGGGTTCTTTTCCAAAAACTCCTCTGTCAGAAACTTGTCACTCACGTCCTTTTTGATATATAAAGTATGTCGGATTTTTTTCTTATCGGGAATCATGTAAACGGGAATTATTGCGGGTTTAAATTTCCTGAACAAACTGCTAATTCCTAGTGGTGTATGGCAAAACTCGCCAAAGATATCAACGAGTGGTTGTCGCGAGAACCCCGCGTCATGATATAAAAACAAGAATTCACCACGCTTAAACACGTTATCGATGCCTTCTTTTGCTTTAACATCTTTCGAATTCTTCGGTAAATCAATTAGATTTATGCATGCACCCATGAAGCGCTCAACTGCCGTGATCGTGCCTTCTTGAGCGAATGTCGAGCCTTTAAATCCTAAATGATCCTGAACTGCAAGAGAAATGGCGCTTGCCATGAGAATGTGATTTCCGTGATGCGCAGCTATCAGAATGGCTCCACCACTATTTCTCTTCTTTTTCAATACATCAATTAAATAATCTAAATTCTCGATTTTGACGTACTTTTTATAGCTCCCTGGGTATAGAGAACAGGACGGAACCTTGAGAATATCTTCTAAAAATGCTCTGGTGATGTGTTTCGCATTTCGATACATCACGTAACGCTTAATTTTCTCGCGAACATCTGGAGAATACTTCTTCAATCGTTTCCTCCAAATAGAACCATTGAAAATCCAATTTATGTTGTCAAGCACGTAATAAGAAAAAATCCGTAATCGAATCAGAATGCTGGACATCAGGAAACTCACCCCGCGAAAGAAAATTGCCGGCAATTTTCTCGTGATCGCATACAAACGATGTTTTTCCAAGAATCGAGTCAAGACCTGCGTTAGAGGGCTTGCATATCCAGACATGGTATTATCTACTTCGAATTTTTTTAAGCCCTCCACTTCTGATTCAAGCATTATTTTATAAAGATAGTCTGAAACGAATCCTCTGGGCTTCCTAACGTCCGTGACTTCGATCGGTATCACCATCTTTTCTCTAGTAATGAAAAACACGTGAGGATTTTCTTTAAATTACGATATTGACAAATCTAATCAAAATTTTTCCTTTAAAATTCTTTCCAAATTTGTTTCTAATCTTACTAATTCTTCGAGTACCAAATTTTCAAGCCGTTTATTAGAATCTTGTAGCATAGATTTTTTAGCAAGCATTTACATAAATATATCTCAATTGAAAGTTTTGTTACACGAAATTCATTAATAAACCAAATTTTCACGGGGAAAGGTCATGAAAATTCCAGAAGGAATGAAAGAACTGTTCAAGATAAGTCCCTTACTAAAATATGCTCATTGGGTTCGTCCTTATTTTGTTTCAGAGGAAGATGCTTCTACAGAAAAATCTAAAAAAAGGATTAGAGATTTTCAAGAAAAAATTACAAAGATGATCGTGAAGAATTGTAAAAGAAGCCTTGAGAAACCCGGTGCAAAAAAAACCAGAAAGCTCCGGAAGGCAACAGAAAAGGAGGAACGCCGATTCCACCGTTTTTTGGATAGTTTTTTTGGCGAACTCCGTCTCCGAGCGCGTATTTCCCTACTGTCGAATTTGACGCCGACTTTTAAAGCAAACTACCTTCGGGATCTCGGAGCAAACGTTGGAGAACGCGTGATGATCACGTTTGGCAACTTAATTGACGTGATTTTCGCCCGAGAAATTTCGATCGGCGACGATACGGTGCTTGGGATGGGCTCCATCCTTACCTGTTGCGAAGTCCATGATGATCAACTTTATATCGGATCCATCAGCATTGGCAAAAACACGTTAATAGGTGCGGGTGCGATAATCCTGCCCGGTGTGTCGATAGGTGATAATTGCATTATCACGCCAGGTGTCGTTGCATACGATGTCCCTGACAATACTTTATGTATTGGATTTCCTGAGGACATCCACGTTCCATTGGAAGGTGAAAAAATAAGTCTGACAAATGAGAAAAGACGTGTTGAAAAAACACCTTGGGATCTTCACGACTGGCGCTCATTTCTTCCATCTTCAGCATCAATTCTTGCGAAAAACGCCCTATTAGAAATCCAAAAACTTCCCATTTCTCAAGAAATTCGCAAGACACTATTACGATTGGCTGGTGTTAAAATTGGCAAGGATGTCTTCATAGATGATGGTGTGGTTTTCGACCCGTGGTGGCCCGAAAAAATAACGATTGAAGATGGAGCGAAGATTCGAAAGTATGCCGTTATTGCAACACATGAAGGATTACCTCCTCCTTCAAAGTCTGAGATTCATAAGGGTTCATTACGTGTCGGAGAGGTGCGAATCGGGAAAAATGTTTTAGTCGAAGCTGGAACGGGCATTCTTCCGGGAGTGACCATCGGAGATGATGCAGAGGTACTTCCCTATACCTTCATTGCAACCGATGTTAAGGAAGGCATTCAGGTAGAAGGCATTCCCTCCCGAAAAGTCGGAGAAACCTTTGACATTGATAATTTCTTGGAACAACAATTTGGTTATACTTCATCAGTTTGGGACGAAATTCAGCAGTTTAGAGAAAAAGAAGCCGGCGAAGCCGCTCTTGCTGAAGAATCTGAACGACTCGCGGAAGAAGATGTTTCTGTAAAAATCCGAGAGCCGTCACAAGAACGTGTCAGCGAGCCCTCACGAGAAGCAGTCGAGATAACTCCAAAAGAGACCGAAAAACCTGACGACATTTCAAAAGAGTCAGAGAAACCAAAAAGCTGGCCGAAACCGATATGAGCTTAAAAATATCCACAATTTTTCTTTAATTTTTTTTTAGGTTAAAACCGAATTAGCAAACTTTTTCGTATAAATGAGAAAAATAGTCGTGTTTTTAAAAAATAAGTTTAGAATATATTTCAGCTACGGATCTCCATCACGCTATAAGCCGTTTTAAAACCAAATCTTCCATAATATGGCATCTGTTTCTCGGTCGCATTTATTCGAATGACTTCTGCTCCCATTTCTTTCAAGTAATTAATTGACTGTTCAATAAGTTTGGTTCCAATCTTGCGACCACGCGCCTCCTTGTCTGTAATGACCTGGCGGATATACCCTTCCGCGGCACCCATCGGGTCGATAATAAGCTCGGCGAAGATCATGCCCAGAATTTTCTTGTCGTTTTTATCTTCTGCCACGAGCAAACCGTGTTTTTGCAGGCGATCATACATTCTTCTTTTAATTCCCCACTCAAATCGTTTTTCATTGAAAGGCACTTTTCTTTCTTCACACAATTGTTCCATTAAACTCTTCAAATTATTCGAATCTTTTGGATTCGCCGTCCGCACGATAACATCATCACTCATGATAGATTCAACCTCGATTTTCATGTTTGTTGAGTATTAGTTATTCTGATGAGATCGTTTAAAAATATCGGAAAATCCAAACTTTTTAATTGCTTTATTTCTTTCAATGCTTGATTTTCCTAAAACCTTTCAAGCAATTCAAGACAAAAAGTAATCACGATGGAATTACGAGAGAAACAAAAAGGATATCTACTTTGCCTTTCTGGAGTCGTAACTTGGTCATTTGCTGAGATCATCGTGAAATTACTTCAAGGAACCGTGGGACCGGTATCTCTTTCCTTTTTGCGTTTTTTCCTTGCAGGTGTTTTTCTATTCTTGATTCTTGGAATTCAAAAGGAAACAAAAGATCTCTGGAAAATTTTCAAGAAAAATAAATGGACTTTCATCATTGCAGGAATTCTTGGTTTATCTCTTTCAAATGTCCTATTATTCACGGGTATTCAGCTGAGTCAAGCGAATATTGCAGCTGGTCTCTATGTCTCTTATACTTTATTCACGAGCATCTATAGCATTTTTATCGTGAGAGAACGATCGAACATTTCGCTCAAGGTACTTGGCTACGTGGTTGGCTTTCTAGGTACCCTTATGCTGGTCTCGAACTTCCAATTGGGACTTTTCATCGCACCTCAATTTCTGCTCGGAAATATCTTGATCGTGGTTGCTGCATCCTTCTACGGTACTCACGTCGTGGCAGGTAAGAGAATTCTTCTTCTTAATGAGGGCGTTTCAAACGTCGAGATCAAGTTCAACTTGCTGACATTTCTAATAGCCAGCATTCCCTGTTTCATTTTCGTGGCTTTTACGCCAGAATTACCCGTGCTTTTCCTACACGGTCCCATAGAATGGATGTTGATTTTATTTTTAAGTGTTGGAACGACTGCAGTTGGTTATTATCTCTTTTTTAAAGGTGTACAAAAGATAGACGTATCGCACGGCATCAGCTTGGCTTTATTAAAACCAATTCTGGTAACATTCCTTGCATTCTTCATCCTCGGAGAATTACCGACCATGGCTTTGTTTATTGCTCTTCCTTTAATATCTATTGCAATTCTCCTGATTAATAAGCAAGACAAAGTCGCTTCGAGAAGAAATCACGGAAAAATAAGTTGATTTATTCAGGATCATAAGATTTTTTGATTATTTTAGAGCTTTTTAACATGTGTTTTTGTAATTCCTTGTTTTTAAATTCTCCTTCAATGTCAATGTCTTCTCCAATGGGTCGATCGATTCTTCTCGTTCGGAGAACATTGACATGCCACCGCATTTGATTCTTTAGAAGAGCTTCTTCCCACATGATGCTGACCTGCGGCCTGATGAGGTGCGTGATGCGATTGATAATGGGAATGATGGATATGTCTCGAATGGCATTACCAAGAACTGAAAACTTTTTCATTATATGATAGTTATTAATGCGCCAAATTGACTCTCCGTGAAAAGGCATGAAGTACAAGTATTGTCTTGCGATGCCATTATTCTCATCACGAAATAGACGGGTAAATGAGCCCGGAACTAGCACATATTTCAGGATTTCTGCATCAAATTTTGAGAGATGCCAGTGTTTTGAGAAATAGTCGGAAGATCCCGTAATTTCTTCAAATAATCGTGTTGTTCTCGGGTTTCGCAAGACTCCCGCAATATTCTTGTCATTTTCAAAACAGACATTAACCATTGGAGATAGAAGTTTTTTTTGGTTAGTTTCCACGATTTGAGTGATGTTGTTGTCAAATAGAACATTATCCGATGGATTTTCAATGACTAGATCTAAAGCGTGTCCTCGTGTGTCTTCGATCTTTAAACCATCATCTAGAACATCGACTCGCAAGTTATTCTTAAAAAACTCAACTGCAATGGCTTCGCATTCTTCTCGATATCTATGTTTCGTTTTAAATAGAAGAGTTCGCGTCATCAAATCGGCAGGAAATTCTCCAAATTTTTTTACCATCAAGAAATTATAGATGTCACTGAAGTTTGTTACACGGGTTAAAGGCTCAATGCTTGAAGAAAGGAGTGAGTCGCATAATTGATCATATTCCTTTATGGTTATGAATTTTTCTTTAGTTTTTTTGGATTTTGACGTGATATCATGAAGATATTCAATGATCAATCTAATATCGGAATTAAGTTCGGAACCGTACTGCTTGTCGAACACACCGAGGCTTTCATCTTCAACGATTCGGGTTGAAAGATAACCTAACACGCGGCTGAACCGCTGATCACCTAGTATATGTCTCCATTTCTGAACTTCCGTTAGGCGGAGAACACCTAATAACCTCAATCCCGACATCGCATTCCTCTCTTTAAATAGAATATACTAATTTAGAAGTTCCCAGCATTCAAATCCGGTCTTATGGTGTACCGGAAGCTGCATTTTTCAGGTCCAACATCCTCGGAAATGACATTGAATTCGTAAGTAGGGAACAAGGATTTAATGATCTTTCGGCTTATTTGGTGGCAATAATTCTTGCAGAGCCTTTTTTGACATATTGCTTCTTTATAATTAGGACTCATGTTAACTCCAACCAAAATAAAACCGTGCCGTATTTTCTTCGTGAACACTTTCACGGGAACTGACACTCTTTTTCGAATTTCGATCTCAATAAACTCCGACACGGATAAATTCGTCTTGTTTTGAAGGCGGTCCAATACTTTTATAAATTCATTTATGATGGATTTTACTTCAGGGGATATCTTGTAATAGATATTACGAGCATCAATGCCTGCATCCACTAATTCCGTGACCAATCCCGATTCCACGAGAGATTTCAAGCGCCTTCGAAGGCTTGAAGCTGAAACATCTGAAGATTTTTTTGAAATGATCTTAAGGAGCGTTTTTTGAGATAAAGGTGAATTAAAATCGTTATTTAAAGCCATTAAAATGCTGAATGCGTCAGTACGAATCTCTCCCGGCGATTGGGAGAAAAACGACCTGACGAATGCACTCAGTGCATCCTCCTTCGATTTAAATTTGTCTAAAGTAGCCGACAAGCCTTGATTTGGGGCACTCATCATCTCACACCATTCTGCCACATTTTTTTGTTAAAATATTGGCGGAAAGAGCCAATCAACTAAGTAAATTGGTACATTCATAATTTCAAATATATATTTAGAAATTCCTTGTATTTAAGTTTGTGAATCATGCAAATGACTAGTAAAAGTCCTTTTTTTTGCGAAGATCTCATGTTAAAAAGGAAAACGGCATTTAATAAAATTTAAAAATTTCAACTATAATTTAAAAGAAATCGAAATCCTGAACGATAAAATCTCACTTGCTCCTATTTTTAGATAATTATTCATTATCGAAATCAGGTTGCCTTTAAAGAGCAAGTTATCATTTTCGTCGGCTCTAAAAAAACCTTAATTTTCATTAGAGAAAATTACGAATTTCGCAATATAAATCACAAATCTTTATACATCAATATGTCCTATTGATTTTAGAAATGTTTTTTCAACAAGTCATCAAAATGGTTTATTAACTATTTTTAATTAATTCTGGAGAAATGACCCAATGGAACCCGAAGGTTTCAAGACCGAAGATTATGAAAGGATGTGGAAAAAACTCGCCAGCATGAAGGAACTTAAGCGAGCCGAAATTCCGACTCATGAGAAGATAATTAAAGATGCGATCGAGGAATTCCAAAAAGAACACGATATTATTGTTGTTGGGATTTATGATGACGATGGACTCGCACTTAGTTCTGGATTAAAAAAATTCTGGGTTGACGAAGAAGTACTCGGTCCATATTCCTCAAAGATGATGTATGAAATCCTTAGGAATATAGAACAAATGCTTGACATACCTCACACGCGTATATCAGGTTCCAAAGAAACAATAGAAAAATATAACCTTAGATTGGGTGTCGAGGTAAAAGACATCACGATTTCATTAAACATTGGAACTCTAATTCTTTCACCGTTTCCTGATATTCAGGGCTACATATTAATGATCGTTGAAAGTGTCTATGATGTCGCCTTAGCACGAAAAAATCTTCCAAAATTCAAAAAACGAATAATGCAAATCATCCGTGATAAAGAACCGCTATAAAAACGCGTGATGCAATTCGATCAAAGATTTCGTGGGTGTTTTTCAATAATGATTCCTTGAATGATTAATTTGAAATTAGTATATGATGATAAAACAAAAACACGGCAATTTTCTTTCCTTTTTTACTGAAGTTTTTGACGAATTTCTTATATAGTTAATTTCGAGAACTTCGGAATACTGGTAACTAAAAGGGTGTGATTAAAATCGACGTGAAGGCATTTGATAAAATATTAAGTCGTATTATTAAAAGTGAGCCGGGTATCAAAAAAGTTATCCTCGCAGATCGAACTGGTTTGACGATTGCTCACGTATCCAAATTCTCATATTATCCTGTTGATGTAGATGGTATTGGTGCCATTGCAAGTGCCGTGTTCTGTGCTAGCGAAGAGCAGGGAAAGAGCCTTGATATAGGAGCACTTAACATCGTTACTTCTGAATTTGATGACGGTAAGATCTTTGCATCATCTTGCGGACAGGGCGTCCTCTGCATCATTACCGATAAGGATGTCAACATTGGCATGATTCGTCTTGTAATGAAAAGTGCTTCTAGTGAACTGGAAGGCGTGCTTGCAGAATTTCTGGGTGAAGCCCCAATGCTTACTGATGAAGATGACGTGCTTGGGGAAGACGACGAGCTTAAATCTGCACTTGGCGAATTAGACAAGATCTAAAAAATATTTTACAAATCTGAATTTCTTTTTCCCTTTTTTTTCGATTTTCTGCTCAGTCTATATTCCGTTTGATGAAACAAAAAACACGTCATTCATCGGTTAAAGTTAAAAAAAGAACCGCCATATTTACTTTGCAATAGATTATTTTGATGACTTAATATGTTGAAAGAAAGAGGATTTGATGTTTATGGCAAAAATCACTGTAGATTTGGATAAGTGTAATGGCGATGGCATTTATGT
>JALGVI010000059.1 GCA_029838215.1 Candidatus Helarchaeota archaeon
AAGATTTTGACATTTTCGGTATTAAATCAATGGAAATGCTCTTACCGTGGAAAATTATTGAAGTGCCTCTGGATCCCTACCTATCCATGTTAGTTCTCGCCGTGGTTTCTTTAATATGTCTATTCGCCACGCAATATTATGTACAGCGAAAGAATTTGACATGAAACGAACCATAATTTTTTTTTCTTTTTCCAACTTCACTTATTTTCTTAATGTTAAATAAATATATGATTTACCAAAAATTGCGCCATCAGAACTTATATTGATGAACTATGAAGATATGTTCAAGTAGCATGAGGTTGAGGTTTAAACCATGAAAAATGCAAGAATGAAACCAATAATCCTTCTCTTTTTACTCATGTTCATTTTGACAATATGCATGTTTCCTGTCTTATTGAATCAACAAATGCTAAGAGGAGATACATCTCAGGATTTTCTCACATCTCAAAACTATTCTGCCCTAAGTTTAATCAATATTACTGGTTATAATAATCAATCTGTTCCATCTATTGCGCTGGACTCTAATGGTGATGTACACGTGGTGTTTAGTGAAGAAGAAGGCAATGCCACGGATGTTATATACGTGACGTCGAAAGATACGTTTAACTCACGTATGAACGTTTCAAAAGGCATTGCAAATGTATCCAACTTATTTGCAGATATTGGCGTGGACACAAATGGCAAGGTTCACGTTATTTGGCTGGGTTCAAATAATAGCATTAATTGGCAGCTTTATTATTCAAATGATGGAGGCTCGGGTCAATTTGGCACGACCAGCATGATTGCAGCTAATGTTAGTGCAGCTAGTCCACCAAAATTGGAAATAGGAACAGATAATGTCGTCCACGTTGTATGGGAAGAAAATTTAAGGTTATATTATGCGAATAGCTCCGATTCCTTTAGTTCCGTTAAAAACGTTTCGAATCTTCCTGTAGCGACTTACAATTGGAATTATCTTCCTGAAATAGCAATTGATTCTAATAACATTGTTCATGTATCTTGGTATAATCTCTGGTTTAATTATACAATAGTATCTTTCATTCCTCTGAACTTCTCAATTGCCGTACACAATGGATTTCTTTATGCAAATAGTTCCGATGATTTTCAGAATCACATCAACGTAACGTCAAATAATTTCACGGGCTATGTTGATACGACTGGTCTGATTAATTACATGTCAAATCTTTCAATTACAATGCGCGAATATTCTGATATTTGCGTGACGAATGATGGAAACGTTCACATTACCTGGATGAAAATTAATGGAACGGACGAAACGATCTCATATGCAAATAAGACTGATAATTTTCTTACGAATACCACGATCTTTCATGATAACTCATCAAGTCTATACGCGGCTCCATATAAACTTGCCATCGAGGCACTTGCAAACGACACAATATGCATAGCTTGGTCTACAAACCTTACAACTAAGACACCGAAGGATTTTGATATTTACTTGAACGTTAGTATTAATGGATTCAATAATACGATTCAATTAACGGATCTAGTGGGTAACGATACATATCAAACATTTTGTGTTGATGATAACGATTATTTCCACATGGTCTGGCAAGATAACACCGAAAACGACACGCAAGTTTATTATCTAAAGGCGAAATTTGGACCATTGCCCGATGGTGATGGTGTAACCCCCATACCATTCGACCTGATGACTTTCTTCATTATCATTGCTTCCATTTCAATTGGTGCCATGGCAATTGCTTCTGGTGCAACTATAGTTGTCTGGAAAAAGAAAAAAGCTTCGAGTACAAGACCCAAGATCGTGAAAAAGACCCCAAAAAGTCTTGGAAAAAGCGTGAAGGCTTCTTTAAGTTCAATTCAGCACTCAAAAATTCTTGAAGAACTCGAATTCCTCGAGAAAAATCCCATTTCTCCTGAATTGATTAAAGATCCTGCCTTGAAGAATTATCTATCTGGTTCAATAGTTGTTTTGTCTCCCTCGGTAATTCAAAGAGTTGATAAATTACAAATGACTGAATCAGAAAAACTTGAGCTTTTATCTGAGCTGGGGACTTTAAGTGAAACCGAAGCTTCAGAATTGTTGACAAAAATTGAATCTTCAGGTGCGTGATGAAATGACTATTGAGATGCCTTCAATGCCTTTGACTGAAATACAACAGCAGGTTTTAAACGTGGCACTTGATCTGGTCAAGAAACGTCGCGAACTCGAAGTAAATGACATTCTGACTGTCTGCAAGAAGAAGATCAAAAAAGACGAGAAGCAGATCCTTTCTGCTCTATATTTTCTTTTTAGAATGAAGTACATCGTGCCTGGTAGCCGTCTCACGAAGATGAATCTTTTTGAGAATACAGTTCGAAAGAACCTGCACGATTATATAGCTCACAATCCCGGTGTCCACGTGAGAGAATTGCAGGACCAATTTCAGCTTGGTTCCTATGCTGTTTCTTGGCATCTTCACGTGCTGGTGAAATTTGGATTGGTAAAAGAAAGGAATTTTAGTAACAAACGCGTCTATTTTCTAAGCACATTTGGTCATGATGAAGAGAAAACATTCGTGCTCCGGACTGATATAACACGAAAAATATACGAAAGTCTATTGAATTATGGAGAAATGCGTCTTTCTGAACTAGAACAACATCTGGGAATCAAGTACAACATCATTCAATATCACTTAAAACGCCTCGAAGAAGTAGAGTTGATAGAACGCGTGGATTATGGTGGCATCACTAAAATTGGAGCCAAAAATTTTTAGACAGGATCGCCAAAAAACGCCCCACATGTTTTTTTTAATCGATTAGAATAGAAGACATAGTCACAAATTCTTGCCGCAATAGGCACAGAATTTTGCTTCTTCCTCAATGTCATGACCACATGCTGGACACTTGCTGATTTTTATAATTTTCTCCTGTTTCAATACTGTTGGTTGCTTGTGTTCTTTGATTTTTATTGATCTTATTCGTAAATTATATTTCTTCTTGATCATTTTTTCCTCTTGCTTGAATGAAGCAAAAACTTCGTTTGCATTTGTTAGTGTCAATTTTTCCTGAGCGTGTTTCGCGTTTTCCATGATTTTTTCAAATAATTCTTTTCTGGCTTGTAAAATTTTGATCCTTTTTTCAAGAAAAACCCGACTGGTTCGTGTCGTGGTTTGTGCTCGTATGTCTTGAAGCCTGCTAATTGTTATTGCTATTTTTTCGATTTTCTTCTGCAATTTCTTGTTCACGTTTCGAATCTTGTAGGAAACTTCTTCATGGCTTAAGACCTTAAAAACTCGACTTGATAATATCCATGCTCCGAAAAGAGTTGCATAAGTCATGAAAATCCCCACTAAAGCGAATAATAGATAAGCGAGAGGAACCGTATACATCAAACTTGTATCACTGGGAATGAAAAAGGAGATCCAGAAGTCATAGAATGCATGTGCCATCACGCTCGCCCAGATTATCTTCAAGTTATTGCGATAATAAGTCAATATCAGTCCGATGGCAAAGATTTGATTCAGACCAATAACCATTTGCACCATCATGTAGATTGCATCCATCATTCCCATGATATTTGGATAATCAATAAAAGCAAAAATGGCACCAATCACGAATTTGGGAATGTGAATGGCTGCAAACAAGATGTTTACAAAGATCGGGGCAAAATGCAAGCCAAATATCTTTGAAGAGTTGGCAAAAAGGTATCCCCTGAAATAGAATTCTTCGGAAATACCAACTAACAGGAATAAAACGAGCATTAGTAAGTTAGTGAACGTGAAAAGGTTAAAAGACAATGGCAACGGGAATAGGAACGCAACCCAGATAATCAAGTATCCACTGGCAGCAAAAAAACCAAACGCAAATGTTGAAATGAGCCAACCATTCGATTTTGGAATTGCGGGCTTTGTTATTCCCATATCTTGTAAAGTTGTCGTGCGAATATCGAAAAATATCAAAGCAAGAAATAATACAATAGCGATCAATTCGTAAACAATGTTAAAGAGTGTCTGAAACAAGATATCGTCATAAAACGGTAAAAAACGGAACACGTTATATCTAAGGTATCTTATAACGGTATATTGAAGAAGCAAGACCGTGATGAGAGGTCCAAGAAGAACCAAGAGACCAATTATTATTCTTGCGAGGTAGGGTGATCGAACCTTTGGTGAAATATCCTCGGTAGATGCCGAATCAATGGAAATT
Source organism: Candidatus Helarchaeota archaeon (assembly GCA_029838215.1). Classification (GTDB taxonomy): domain Archaea; phylum Asgardarchaeota; class Lokiarchaeia; order Helarchaeales; family RDOG01; genus JALGVI01. The sequence continues at coordinate 4,171 of JALGVI010000059.1, forward strand.
TTCCCACTCAAATATAATCACTTCATCATCAAAATCCGTCATTATTGAGTTGCATGTCAATCGTTTTAAAATTATTCTTTGAGGAAAGTCATTTTTTTCTCAAAAACAGACTGGATCAGAGATATTTTGAAATTTTCGGCATTTTATCTCCTAGGATTTTTCGGGCTTCTCTGATAATGCCGTTTAAGAAAATCCAGCCGAAAAAAGTCATCAGTCGGGCGTCATAACGAATTACTGAAATTGAATAATACATTCTCAATTTTCTTTTATTGCCCTCAACGTATTTAACGTAGTAAATATCTAAATCCAAGAAAACCTTTTTTCTCAGGACCCACTCAACATTAGGTTCTCGTTCCCACTTTGTTAAAAATTCACTTCCAATTTTTGGAGCGATGAGTGCCGCAGTTTTTCCACCAATTACTTCAATAGGTTGGAATCTTTGTCCAATGATGTCCCACAATACCTTCTCGGGCTCGAGATCTTCGTGGGCTTCCGCATATTTCTCAAGTGATATCAGGTCTTCCGTGTCAATGATCACAATGCCCGTCCTGCAAAAAATTTCCATGAACTCTAAATATAATTGCGTCAGGACGTAGGCATCTTCCGTGGGAACCTTTAACGAGCTCTTGGAATAAAAAATCCTGAGCTCTGCTGGAAATCCCTCTTCTTCGTCCTCTTCATTATAGATCATGATGATCTCAAAATACGGGAACGGCTTGATTGAAATAACCCATTCTGTATCCTCGTATGGCTTCCAAGGCTTTTTATCTGCAAGTATCACGTCAAATATGTCGTCTAGCATCTCCATGCTAACACCAAATTCGGCCACCTTGAAAATCCTCCAGCCTGATGAAATTTGCAGGATTGAACGAGTCCACGATTACCACGGCTCCAAAAACCACGTAAATGAGAGGGAATTCTAAAATTAATTTTGCGGCTCAGGTCGTTCTCTTGATGCCTGATAGGGCTCGCATGTAAAACTTGTGATCTTGGTATTCTAATTCAATTAATTTCTTTTCACGTAACATGCGCTCTATCACGGACCAATCTAAATTGGCTTTCTCAAGATATTCTTTCAATCCATCTTCTCTCATGGGATGGACTGCTGTAATGCTTAAAATGTTCTCTTCGATATCTCCCGTGTAGGCAAATTCGCTCCCTTCATAATCTATTAAATATTCGACTTGATTACAGCTCTTGCTGAAGACTTGAAAAGCGGCATTCAGTTCTTTTTCTCCTGCAGGTCGAACCCAATTTTCTGCCGGAGGTCTCGTTGGAATCGCAATATACGATGTTTTTGGCTTAATTTCTTCGAGAAATCCTGCAATTTTCTTGATCTCGTTTAAATCATCATTTACGTCTCGGACGAGCATTGTCTCTGTTGCCAAATCACCCGAAAATTGTTTCGCAAAGATCTTCATCCCTTCTAATATTTGCTCGTGTTTTAACGACTCGTGAGGTCTATTGATTTTTTGCCAAATCTCCTCACTTACGGCATCCACTTTCAAGGAAACCCAATCCGCTTGAGAAAGCACGTGCCTAACTTCCCCATCCCAAATAAGAGTTGCATTTGAAATCACGGCAATCTTGATTCCTAAAGGTTTCAAAAGTTCAATCTCCCTCTCTAAGTTTAAGTCAAGAGTGGGCTCTCCATCAGGGACAAATGTCAAGAAATCAATTGCATCTCCTCTCTTCTTCACGTCGTCAACTTTATTCTGAACCGCTGCCACGAGTTCACTCGGCTCGTAAAACTGTTGCCTTCGAATCTTAACTTTCTTTGTCCTCCCAAGTTGGCAATAAATGCAAGAGTAGGTACAATTCTTAGGAGGAATGTTATTTATTCCGAGGCTTCGTCCCAACCTTCTCGAAGGGACTGGCCCAAATGCAATGTTTTCCATGTAAAATCAATTCTCCATGATCAATTATCATCATGAAATCCATCTAGTACTTATCATGTCCGACTTAAGATTATTTCTTGCTCTTTAGATGTAAAAAAAATCATGATGATCTTGACGCACCGCTAAGTTGCGCGTTTCCGTCTTCAGATGGGACGGAACTACCTTGGACGGGGTCGTGTCTCCCAGCACGTCCATTAATGTCCAAGTTATACCATCTGGTATTATTCAAATCAAGTTATTTCTTTTATTCATTGTCATTTTTGCCCAATTCATAATAACAACATGATTTTTCCTTTTGTATTTTAAGAACCTTGATATAAAGGTCCCTTTTTGTATATCTATTCAAATTTTCTTCAAAAAATCCTGCAAGAAGATAATAAAATGCTTCTGTATCTCCTACGTAAAATCCACCAGTATACTCAACCCGGATAATTAATACATTTGGATCGTTTGAGGGTGATATTTCAGGTATGAGCATTGGCATTTTGCTATAATAATTAAAAACTTCAAAGATTTGCAAGGCAAATTTACCAACTTCTTTCATAAGTTCTTTATCCGTTTTAGCTTCATGAACAAGTCTTGCGGATTTTATGGGTGGCCAATAAAGACTTCGAGACATTTCTCGCCCAATTTTCATTAGGAGCTCGTGAGAATCTGGATGTAATGGATAAATTACCTTTTCAAATCCTTTCCAAAAACTTGTTAAGAAATTTGAGATTAGTGATTGGACATTTTTCAAAATATTTTCTGAACTTCTATTTACTCTATGAATAAATTTTGATTGCCCGACTTGCTTTACGGTGATCAATTGTTCTTGTTCTAACGAGGCAAGATGATTCCTAATGGTGTTTCTAGTTACCCCAAGTTTTTCAGCTAATTGGGAAATATTTAATCCATATTCTTCATCCCTTAGAATTTCTAAAATCTCAAATCTAATATCTCTTTTGCTTGTACTTTTAAAATGAGTTGTTTCATTGTTTTTTGAGTTATTTTCCTCTTTCATCCTTTAAACCCTTCTGTTATTTGAAATTGGCATAATTTCCATATTTCTCTTCAATACAAAGTATTTCAAAATATTTTTTATCTAAGAATCAAAATACTTATATTGTATAAAAACCTAATCAGTAGTGGTGAAAAAAAAGACCACTAAAATGGAGAAAAAGATGTGAAAAAAATGGTAACATTTGATGATATTAAAGAAATGGGAAAAAAATGGGCTAAGGATTATTGTAAAGCCTTGAATTCCTCTGAAGAATATGCTAAAGCCGCAAAAGGATGGGGCATTGATTTTGAAGGTGCCATGATGTTTGTTTGGGATCCTAGCGGGGAGTTGGACTTCCCTATAAAAAGTTTCATCGATCTAAAGGATGGAAAATGCCTTGGAATTACACTCCTTGCCCCTGATGAAGAACCCCCACGACCCCCTGGAATGATTCTAAGGGCTCCTATGAACATTTGGAAGAAATTGGCGAATAAAGAGCTCAATCCCGTTCAATGTTTAATGAATGGGGATCTCCAATTAGAAGGTGATATGGGTCTTGCAATGCAATATTCGCAAGCAGCTTTAATGTTAGCTGACGCTACAGAAGGTACTGATATGTCGTTTATAGATCAATTTGATGTTGGGGATTAAATGACAAAATATGAACAAGTCAATTACTCAATGCCTTGGCAATGTGGACATTATCCACCACCACCAATATATTATCCAAGAATGCGAGCCATTGTTTGTTTAATGGATCTTGATTTAACAACAAAGAAAAAGTTTCTACCACCTGAATTTGAACCCGTTAGATCCCCTTTTGACTCAATATTCATCTCAGAATATTCTGAATCCTCAATAGGACCATATAATGAAAATTTAATTCTCTTATATTGCAAGTTTGAAGATAAAGCGGGATTATTCGTGATGAATATTTATGTTGATGATGATGTAGCACTTACTGCAGGACGAGAAATTTGGGGTTATCCAAAGAAAATGGCCCACATTGAACTTTCTCAAGTTCAAGGAAATATCGTAAAAGGATCATTAACAAGAAAAGAAAAGAAACTTATTGATGTTGAAGTAGAATTAACCGATAGACCACCTGGAATCGATCCCGGTTTTATAATTTCGTCTACTCCGCTTTTTAATTTAAAAATGTTCCCTGATGTTGCAGATAATACGAAACCTTGCTTGAAACAAGTAACTGCAACAACATTACTATGGGACAATTTTAAGGTTAAACGTGGATTAAACGTGAAATCTATCACAAGTGAATATTCTGAATATGATATCTGTGCAGAATTAGTGAATAAGGCGAAATTCAATCAAGGTGGCTTTTATGTAGAGTGTCATCAAACACTTCCTAATGGAGAATTACTAAAAAAATTAATTTAAATGGTGAGAAGCCTGTCAGACATTTCAACGGTATTAGATAAGATTCAAGACGTGGTTGGAACAAAATACGTGTCAAATTCTGAACCAATTCGCTATTCTTACGCCCGAAACGCTGATCCAATCTTGAAAGGAGTTCCGGATATAGTGGTTCGACCTTCCTCAACGGAAGAAGTGTCAAGAATAGTGAAAATTGCTAATGAGACCCGAACGAAAATCATTCCAAGAGGTGGTGGTGCTGATCTTACCGGTGGAGCAAAACCCATTGGTGATGGTGGTATTGTTATAGATATGACTCGGATGAATAACGTCTTGGATGTTGACTTGGGTAGTCGTGTTGTAACGGTGGAATGCGGCATTTCTTGGTCTGAATTGTGCGAGTACCTAAGAAAAGTTGATATTGGCTATTACCCTGGTAGCACGGGACCTGCAAGCGGATTTGGAGCAACGATTGGCGGTGGTTTATCTAACAATAGCTTGGGTGGTGGTGGTGCTCAGATGTATGGTGCAGTGACAGATCAGTGTGTTGGGCTTGAAGTAGTTCTCCCAACAGGAGAAATCATTCAAACTGGTGCTAGGGCCAATAAATACATGAAACGTGCGTTTTCAAGACATGGTTTAGGTCCTGATTATAGTGGTTTATTTTTCGGAGATGTAGGTATTCATGGCATTAAAACGAAGGCGTCATTAAACATTTACCCATTACCGGAGTATGTTGGGTTCAATACTTTTGATATAGCCACTACAAGTGACCAACGTTCAATCGAGCGGGCAAGAGACGTCATAAAGAAGTGGCAACATTCTGGAGTTAAAATTCACGATATATATTTCTACACAGAAAGTTATGCTCGTGTATTAAAGATATTTCAAGTAAAGAAACCTTTCATTACCATGAATATACAGGGAGGCATAATATTTTACGTTACGGTTGGCAATACGTCAAGAGAACTAGATGAGAATATTGAACACCTAAATAAGATTGCCAAGGAATCGAATATTAGAAAATTGGGACCCACAATCGAAGAAGGAAATCTTGGAAAATGGTTTGCTGAAGAAGATGGTCGATGGCAGTGGGCACATATTTATTGGGGTTTATTAGGACCCGCAACTGGTTCCCTTGGTACGTGTCTAAAAACCCCAACTGATACATTACCTGCTTATGTTGATTTATATAACCGTTGGTCAAATGAAAACACCAAAAATTTTTCCAAGATCGGTGGTGGAACTGCAGATTTCATTGTGATAGGCTGCCACCCACATTACATTGACGTGACTGGTGGAATATCCTTGAAACCCAAACCTGAACAGTATGAGATGATCTATAATATGTGGAAATCTCTCTTGACTGCTCAAATCACGGAGTTGGGAGGCATGCATTATTGGATGGGGGAAATAATTGGGCATGCACTAGTCGATTCAGGTGCATTATCGAAAGAATATTACCAATTCATGATTAATATCAAGAAAACACTGGATCCTAATAAAATAATAAGCCCAAATAAATTCCGGTTAGCAATGCATTATTGAGGTAGAGTGAAACATGGAAAAAGTAAAAAACTTGAAAGAAGTTGAAAGTGCAGCACTTTCCTGTGTTGCGTGTGGACAATGTAGAAATCCAATGTGGGCTTCAAAAGGGCGATTTGGTGTGTGTCCAGTCTATTCAACAGATATCACACCTAAATTCGAAGCATTTTTTGCACGAGGAAAAAATATGATCATAAAGTCTATATTATGGGATGATTTACCACTTTCCAGTGAGATAGCAAATATTTTCTATCAATGTACTACTTGTGGTTCGTGTGAAGAGTTCTGTCATAATTCTATGAACTCAGAAATCAATTTTGCCAACCATAAATGGATGAAGCACGTTGAAGTATATGAGGCGTTGCGTGCTGACCTTGTTGAAGCAGGGTTTGCCCCTAAAGAACATCAGGAAATGAATAAAGCTCTTCTTGAAAAAGATAATCCTTACGGTCGCGACCAAGTAGAAAAAGAAGATTGGACTAAAGATTTGAATTTTACAATAAAAAATGCCTCTAAAGAAAGCGTGGAATACCTTTATTTCGTGGGATGCACGTCAGCGTTAAGTCCATCAACACGAGTAGTTGCTCAATCTACTGCAAAAATATTACATAAATTAGATGTAGATTTTGGAATTCTTGGAAAAGAAGAAATTTGTTGTGGAAGTGTTGCTAAACGAACTGGTAATTTGAAAGTATTTAATTCTGCATTAGAAAAAAATATCAAGATTTTTAAAGAAAAAAACATAAAAAAAATTATTACAAGTTGTGCTGGGTGTTATCGCACGTTTTTAAAAGATTATAATAAGGAATTGGACGGTATTGAAGTTGTACACACGTCTGAATTCATCCAAAAATATTTAAAAGAACATGAGGTAGAATTAAAAAAATTGGATATTGTAACAACATATCACGATCCTTGCCATCTTGGAAGACATTGCGATTTTTATGACCCTCCTCGAGAAATATTGAATCAAATTTCTGAACTTAAAGAAATGCAACGCATTAAAGGAAATGCCTTGTGTTGTGGTGCAGGTGGAGGGGTGAAAAAAACTTATCCTGAACTTGCAATGGAAATATCAAAAAATCGAATACAAGATGCAGAGGATACCGAAGCTACATGCCTTGTAAGCACGTGTCCATTCTGCCATAGAAATTTAATGGATGGTTTGGAAAAAACGGGATCTACACTAAAAATGCGTGATCTCACAGAACTAATCATTGAATCCTTAAAAAAATAATTATGAAAATCAAGTAAAAACGGTGATTATGAATGAATAATAACTATGGAGACATTCCTGAAGACGTAAGGGCAAAACCTTTTCTTCCAACTATGCAAAATTGGATGTGGAAAATTTTTAAAGCCTTGGGTTGGGAGCAAATGGAGAAATATATTCACGTAGCAGAAGATTGTGCATACTATTTTTTTGAAGATAGACTCAATGAATCTATAAGTACCGCACAAGCTGTTTATAACGGTAAAATTACGGAACATGAGAAAGTATTATCCTATATAACAGCAATTCCACCTTTAACAATTAGGTCAGATCTTTGTCAAGGGACGACCAAGCTAATTGGAGGTGAATCTCTTGACGTAACTTGGATACCATTAAGTGATTTTAATCAAGAAGTGTTCATGTTATTAAATACACATCTAGAAGATGGTATTCCTGTTGACTGGTGGATTGTAAATCGAGATGATGAATTATTGGACCGAAGACACATGAAACTAGGATATAAAATTAGAGATATGCCGACAAGAATGAGGGACTTTACGAAATTCGGGAACAAAGTAAAAAGTGTTTTAATGGATATAAGGAATGAAAGAACGCCACAATGGAATTCTTCACACTACATAACTGCACCAGTCTGGACATCATATGCAGTAGAAGAATTTATGGCGAGTTCAAATTTCGAATCAATTGCAGGCATGTACTTTGGATGGGCAACAAAAGATAAGTATAAACTCCCTGATTACTGTTATACACTTCATCCTTGGCCCTCAATCTTAAACATGATGTACATGGGTGGGATGGAAGCACTTATCTATAAATTATCTGGATTAACAACGAGATCTCAGTTTTATATCCAACCGATTGAGAAACGAACCATGCAGCATTTCCATGATAATATGCCATCAGCTATAGATCTCATGAAAGAATCATATGCAGAAGGATTCCCATTCCCAATTCAGACGATAAAGTTAACAATGCCTAATATTAAGAGTAAAAATGCCGAAATTCGATTCCAAAAACAATATCCAAAAGGCAAATTCATCAAGATGGAAGATTTGAACATTACGTTCGAGGATGCTGTGAATGGTATTTTTACTAATATAACTCATGAAACGGATCCTAGCGAAAAAATTGATGAATCAAGAATTATTTCTAGGGGAATAGGAAGTAAAACTAGCTTTTAATAGCCATTAACTAGTCCACGAAACCGTCCAAAATGGGTAGGGAGTGGCTACCCGGTAGTGAAATATTCGGTTTGGTGCTGAATAATCCCGTTTCGAACTTGAAAGGTTTTTTTCTTGCAGCAATCTGGATGGCGGCAACCTCGTGGGCATTCATTTTTTTCTTGCACGATGGACAATACACGACATCCCAATCATTAAGAGTCCTGAAATCCGGCTCGAACACGCCCGTGGCGTGCCATCGCCGCAAGGTCTTCGTGCAGACCCCTAAAAAACTCGCTGCAACTGAAATGCTCAAATACATGAAATCAAAAAATAAAAAACAATTTTTAAATGTCCAAGATTGCCCTCATTTCCAGTGACTATTATTGCACGGTCAGACCATTCACGTAAGCATTTAAAACTTGAGGAATGGAATATTTGATCAATTCAAAAATTTAATCGTCAAGCAAGAGAATATCAATTTCGGCATTCTCACGGATATTATTTGGTGTGCTTTGATGGACTTGGATGAAAATATTTATAATGCACTAGTTGAAATTATTGGAGAGCGATTCGTTTCGAAAGATAAAGTCATTACGGAAGCATATTCTTTTAATTGGTTCAACGATGTCATTACTATTAGAGAGAATCGGGAATCCAGCAATTTTTTGAATGCTCCTCTTGCGGTTGCACTACCTGGAACGACTGAAGAAGTCATTAAAATCGTTAAATTAATTCACGAAGTAGGATTGAAATTCAAAGCTCAAAGCACGGGCTTGGGCGGTTGGAATTGTCCATTAACCGATGACGTGATCATTTTGGACATGCGGCGAATGAATGAGATACGTAAAATCGACAAGAAAAACATGTTTGCCGTTATAGAACCATATGTCACGGGTGCAACTTTGCAAGCGGAATTACTCAAGCATGACCTCAACACGCACATGCCCGGCGCAGGTCCTCAAGTGTCTCCTCTTGCAAGCTCGACTTCAATGTGTGGTCCCGGTTTCACGGGCGACGTGACTGGATATTCTGCGAGGAATGTACTGGGTGTCGAATGGGTCTTGCCTAACGGGGAGCTATTAAAACTGGGTTCACTTGGGCTTGATGGTGATCCTGACTGGTATTGCGCGGATGGACCTGGGTTCAGTTTGAGAGGTGTCATGCGGGGTGCGCAAGGTGTTAGAGGTGGGCTCGGTGTCTTTACTGCATGTGCCGTAAAATTATATCCTTTTCCATGCGAGCCGAAATGGAACCTTTCGGGAGTCTCGCCCAATTATGAATTCGACATACCAAACTATATGGAATTTCATTTTATCAATTATAAAAATTGGGAATTAGCAGAACGTGCTTTAAATCGTTTTTCAGAAGAAGAAATCGGATTTATGGTCTGTTACATATCGAATTTCGCTGCCTTTGCCTTATTTTCGAGAGATCGTGCCGATCTTGCAAAAAAAGCGGCGTCCATCGGGCGGCTGAAGAAACCGCTCTGTGTGTTGCTTTGCGGCAGAACAAAGCGCGAAATTGAATATAAAAGAAAAGTACTGGATCATCTTATTGAAGAAACTGGCGGAAGAGACTTCACGACAAGCGGTAAATTCGTTCCAAGGTCTCAATCGTATGTTGAAGCATTACGAAGCATGCTTGGAATTCATGCTTTTCTTGCCACTGGGTCATTCGAATCAACTTTTGGTGGCATGGATTCTTTGACTTTGGCTTTTAGGATGGCTAAAGAAAATGTTGTTTTAAAAAAGGAGTTCATCGAGAAACACTCATTACCCGATGATCAGGGTCAATCTGGCTGGATCCAGACATACGAATACGGGCACTATGCTCATTCCGAAATGCCAACGATGTATGATATTAATGACCTGAGTTCTAGACAAGGAATGTTCGAATATTACGAAAAATCGGAAGACGTGTGTTTAAATAAGAGCCTGAATTTTCCGTTCTTCATTGATGGAGATAAACTTCATGAAAAATGGGGTGAAAAAACGTGCAACTACCACGTTTGGTTGCGTAAAATAAAAGAAGCATTTGACCCTCAAAATACGGCTGATTCCAGCTTCTACATCTCAACAACAAGTGAGTTGGCGAGAAGAAGTGGATGATCTTTGCTTGAAAATTAAAAATTAAATATTTTGACTGATGAAAATGACGAAAATCGTGCCGGGAGAATATCCCAAGCAGTTTGAAAAAACAATTAAAATTAAAGATGGAACGAAGGTTTTTCTAAGACCGATCAAGCCTGAAGATCGTGAATTATGGCTTGAATTTTATCTATCGCTTTCAAAGATGGCAAAATATTATCGCTTCTTTTCGTCACGCCCCGATCCTGACGAAAAAATGATAAAACAATATACTCAGATCGACTACGTCAATAATTTTGCCTTGATTGCTTTGGTCAAGGAAAACGAAAAAGAACGCATGGTCGGTGTCGTTCGTTACGTGCTTGATCCGAAATCCGGCAATGCCGAGCTTGCGATTGTAATTGCTGACGACTGGCAAGGACGGGGCTTAGGAACCAAAATGTTAATTGAAATGTTGGGAATAATGATAAAAAGAAAGGTACACAAGGTCGTTGGAGATGTATTCTTGGAAAATGATAAAATGATGCAACTAATGCGTGAAAGCGGGTTTAAATTCATAGGAGAATCCCAGTACGGAATCAGACATTTCGAGTTCGCGCTTTGATTTGATTTCTTCCTTGAAAATTTCACCAATTTTCAACGACGACTTAAAAATGTCTCTATTTGCCACTTTTTTTTATCTAAATTATTTACTCACGAATGTCCTTCTCTTAAAATTTACTTTTAGATTCTTTATGTTTTTTATATGACATAAAAATTTGGTGCGATTGATTTTTTAGGACTTGAATACCCAATAGTTCATGGATATTGGTTAGAAAAAAAAGGATTGGGGCAATGAAAAGAAAAGAAGTGGATTATACAAGAAAAATCTTCTATAACATCGCATTCTTCACGTTGCTTTTTATCGTGATAGCGATTTTTTTGATGGTAATTTCATTTTTCATGTAATATGGGATTTCATGTCAGGACGAAGAAGGAAGAGCATTTAATTTTTCTATGATGGGGATCAATTCACGTAGGTCCTCAAGAACGTGATCTGCCTCTATTTCTATTGGATGGTGATATAACGGATTGGAATCCATGGTTGGATGACCGTCCGCATCTGTTTGAGGTCGAGATATTAGAACCGACCAGATGCCCGCATCTTTCGCTCCCTTTATATCGTCCCATTTCGTGTCTCCACAAAAAATTGCCTCTTGAGGCTTCACTTTTAACCGAGCCAACGCATCGTGAAAAATCACGGGATTTGGTTTCCGAATTCCCGATTCTGCCGATGTCAAGATGACATCAAAGAATCCCGTTATTCCCAAGTAATTCATGTTTTCTCGTGCAAAATCTCCCCGAGAAATATTCGTGATCACCGCCAATTTCAGCTTGAATGCCTGTTTTAATTGTTGAAGCAAGTCCTTGACTTCTGGATAAAGTTTCGTGTTCGGCATCCATATTTCATTTCTCAACCGGATGACTGCTTCAAGATCATCATCTTGCAAATCCGATTTTTTCACGCCCAGCGCAAGAAAGATTTCCTCCCACCAGTGCTTCGGATCTATCTCCGTGAAAGGATGCGTGTCCCTTTGCTTGAAATATTTGATGTAAATTTTTTCTTTCGTCTTGCGAAATGTTGTAAAATCCACTTTTATTCCAAATTTTCTTTGTAAAAATTCGTGAGTCTGCACGTCGGGGCTTTTCGTGGCTGATGGATCTATCAAGGTCCTGTAAAGATCAAAAATAACCGCTTTTATTGGCATGAAAATCATCATAAGACCGATGAAATTATTTTTCAATTTTTTCATGACCTGCAAGAAATTAAAAATTTGTTGAAACATGATTTCTGTCTTAAAAATTCATTTAAATTCATATTTTTCATGATGGTGAATGATTTTTCCATTTAAATCAATAACAAAATGTTCCACTTTTATAGTAACGATTATGGCACGGTGATGAAATTTTCCTGACGTTTTTTCACGTAGATTTGAATAATCCCCTATCAATTATTGGAGCTAAGACCGAAATCCTCGAGCTTGACGTATAAACAAATCCTTTTTTAGGATCATGTTTTTAGTTCTTTTTTGGATCAAAATTTCATGGTTTTTAAAATGGATTTGTCCATCTGAGGTCTTGTAATGAATAGAACTTTTCTACCCCAAAAATCACGTGGCGGGCTATATCTTATCATCACTCTTGGTGGAATTGTCGCTCTATTTAGTTGTATTTTACTTTTTACATTCCCAACATTAACCAATACTCCGTTTACATTTTTTATATTGATTCTATTCATCGTGTTTCTTTGTGTTTTCGCCTATTTCATTTTTGCTTTTTATACAATGAAATACGTGTTTGCGACGGACCATCTCTTGATTCAATGGGGATTGATCAGGCGGAAAATACTATATGAAAATATTAAAACCATGGGCTTGACTTCTGATTGGATTTATGATGGTCTTCGACTCGGGGGCATCGCCCTCCCTGGTTATTATGGTGGCAAATTCATGCTCCTCCTCAATGGAATTTACGAGCACATTACTTTGTATTCATCCACGACTAAAAACTTGGTAATCATTTATTACAAGCAAGGGAAGAAATTGAAGACTTGCGGCATTTCGCCTGAAAATCCTGAAGCATTCCTTTCGGAACTCCAAAAGAGGAATGATCAAATTGAAAAAACCACGATTAAAACGCGAGAACCTTTGGAATCCGAACCTGAAGACATTATTAGAAACGTTCTATATTCTAAAATTGCATTTATCGCATCGCTTGCCATTCTTACTATCGGTGTCGTGTTTTTCGTCGTCCTGTTTGTTTTTTTACCACCTATTGTTCCGGTCCATTTTGATGTCTATGGAGTGCCGAATCGATGGGGATCCAAGCTTGAATTGATAGGAGTCCTAATCCTTCTCATTGTAGTTGGTCTCGGATTTACTCTTCCGCTCTATATATTAACTCGTACGAAAACGGAGCTCTTGAAATCATCAAATGGGTATAAATTAATGTTGGTCGCATTGGGCATCAACTTGGCATTAGTTATTCCGACAATTGCGACCCTTCTACTCACGCTCATCGCTGTTTGACAGGTTCGAAGAAAAGATATTTGCGCTGCACATAGATCGGATAATTTATTAATCGTAAAGATTTATGAATTTTATATCATCAGCCCGGTAGTGTAGTGGCCAAATCACGCGGCCTGCGTGAGACTAGTCATCGAGGGCTCTGAGCGAATTTCTCGAGAGAAACCCTTGGACCACGGTTCGAATCCGTGCCGGGCTACCAATTTTTTAAAACTCTGTTAGAAAGAATTTTAGGTCGAGGAAAATTCGCCATGATGAAAGCAATAGCTTCTTTTTTCGTGCAGAATTCTGCTTGATCTCATGGGAACTGTTTCTGCTGATAATGATGCCATCCGATTCAATCCAAGCATGATGCTTCAACAATACTTAAATTAAAGAATCAAGTTATCTCAATATATTGAATTAGAATCAAGTCAATTTCGAAAATGAAAAAATTTCGAACGTGGAAGCACTTCTAAAGAAAGTTTCTGGATTCGTCATGATTTATAGGTGATTTAATGGTAGAAATTTACAGCGTATTACCGAATGGCGAAACAACATTTGTAACCACTCCAACCGTTCAAGATGCGTTAGATAGTGAAGCTGTTCTCATAATTATAGACGACGACACGCGTCTCATCTATTTATGGAAAGGTCAAAAATGTTCCGTAGCCAAGAAATTCATTGGTGCCCGGACTTCCCAACAAGTGCGGGGCGCTCGCGGTTTGATGTATAAGGTTTTGCCCGTGGACGAAGGTGAAGAACCGAACGAATTTATGGCTATTAGACAAAAGGAAGTAGCACAGAGTCCCGATCAACGATTTGCTCGACCCGAAGTGGCAGATGATGCTGAAGCCGCAAAACTGGGTGCACCTCCAACTGCAGCTCCGAAAGGATTATCAGAAGATTTGAAGAAGCAATTATCTGAAGAACCCTTGCCTGATGGATTTGAACAAGAGTCTGTCATCGTGGGCACTGATCTTTATGGCGTGGCAAAATCAACAGCCAAAATTCTGGGGAAAGAAGTGACAAAGAGCGAATTCATGAAGACCGAACTCCCTGATGGCACTATTTTTGATCCCGCTTATGGTCTACGTTTCTTGATAAAAAGTGGGAAAGTAGCCGCCATTGAATTGTTGAAAAGAAAGAGTTGATGAAAATGTCCCAGCAATTAGATGAAATCTTGAAGGAAGACCTTCCAGAAGGTTATGAACGAGAAGGTGTTGTCATCCCTCCCGTTTTCTACGCAGTAACCGAGAAAAAAACAATGGTCTTGGGAAAAGAAGTCGTGAAAAAAGAAATTGAAAGGCAAGATGACCTCCCCGAAGGGTTTATTTTTTCTGCTGACTATACTCCACGACTCTACATTAAAGGTGGCAAAGTCGTAGCCGTTGAAATTCTCAAGAAAGTGTAATTTCTTCTCTTTTTATCATTTTTTTCGTTTTTTTATCATTATTCCATTTCAATTGATCTATCGAATACATATAGACTTGTTGCTAACATGCCAAAGAAAAAAAACAACAGCCCTATCAAGTCAAAGATTGAAAATAATTGACCTCCCAGTAGGAACCGTAAAAGGTTCACGCTAAAACTGAGCGGATTCAAGCCGGCAATGATCGCAAATGGTGGCAAAAAATTTAGGATGAATTGGGGATAATACACGGTTGATGCAAACATGAAGAAAAGGCTAATGATGGAGCGAAATAACATGTATTTTTCGTGATTCTTTATGATCAGTCCAAAAATTATGGAAAAACCAGAAATACTGGCTGCCGTTATGAAAATTAGAAGAATTGCCAGAAAGAAAATGCCCGGGTGAAACGCCTGATAAGCGAGTAGAGCCACAATTAAAGCAGGAAAGGAGAAAGTGAGACTTCGTAAACCGCCTGCAAGAAGTCGACCCGTGATTAAAGTCAATCGTTTCACGGGCAAGGAAAGCAAATATCCCTGCATTCCAAATAATTTTTCCGAATTTAATTCCTGTCCCAATATCATTGAAGTGGCAAAAACGGACGTGATGGTTATTCCTGGAGCTAAAAAGGCAAAATAATTGAATCCCACGACCAAGTTATTTAAACTCAGAGCAAGAATGATCAAATCCGTGATGTTCATCAGCATCAAGCCAACGACCCACCACGTATAATGACTGAAATTACGTATGTCACGTTCAATTACAATGAGCAAGCCGCGAAAATCTTTCATGTTCATGATCTCAACTCGCTTGAATTCTCGATTTGAATGCTTTATAACTCACGATGAAAAGAATGATGGAAATGGCAGAAATGAAGAGAAATGATGAAAAGAGGAAGAGCGGCATTTCGAGCCCAAGTCCCCAACGATATATGCTCGCTAAATGAGAGAGAGGATTAAAATATGAAGCTGGACGGATCCAGAGTGGAATGGCAAATTGCGGATAGTATATCGTGGAAATTTTGATGAGAAATGCATCTATAGTCCCAATGATGATGTCAATCTTTTGTGCAGAATGAATGGCAGAACCCAAAACTATTGCAAAACCCGTTGCACCCAAAACAAATAGATAAAGAAAACCGAGTGCTATGAGCATGTTTGGCACGTTTAAAGTGGTTCCGCTTAAAATGACAGAGATTAAGATGATCGGTCCTACATATACAAATACGGTAACTGAAGTCCCTATCGTTCGTCCGAGTAAATATTCCGTTCTGGAAACAGGCAGGCTTAAAAGATATTCGAAGACGTGCGTGTTGTGTTCTCCACTCAATCTGTGTGCAATCACCATTGAACTGGTCCATAGCGTCAGGACTACCATCCCTGAGGAATAAAACGCCGTGTAATTTAGAAATGGGATCAAGAGATTTAGAATGGAGGAATATATGAAAATTAAAACGAAATAACCCAAATACTGCGTTAACACGTAAACCTTATTGCTGAAAAGGAGTTTTAAGTCTCGGAGCGCTATGTAAAAGATTTTTTTAATCATTTCGAATCATCTAATGAAGAAACGATTTTTATTACCAATCACATTCATCTCATCATCCAAGTTTGAAAAATATTTTGAAAAAAGAAAGTTCTTTCAAAAAGTGCAATTTTTAGAGATTTTTTTAACACAATGAATTAGTTATAATGAAATCTTTCTTAATTCGCTTTCAAACATGATTTAAACCTGCCCATAAGTATTTATTTGACTTAGACCTAAATTCTATTTCTGCTACAGTTATCTACAATGCTATCCTTAATCAAATATAATTGAGGTTTTCCGAAAATGTCAAGAATTGCTTTTCAAAAAGATGAAATGACAAAAATCGAAGAAGATTTCAAGAAGATTCCGTTGGACGAAGGAACAATGGAACGAATCTCTCAAATGGCTGTTTTTTTCCACGATATCTTTCCCAGCTTGACTCTCATGTGTACAAAAGGGACGATATTATTGTCTTTGAAGGAATGGCAAATGAAAAATAAAATTCGTGTCGATGATATTCCAAACCTGCCACGTGCTAAAATGCAAAAGGCAGTCGCGGATATCAACGTTATGGTAAAAGAACGAATCAAGAAACTGGTACTGAGAAAAGAAGATGAGGCAAAAGTTGAGGAAATTTTTGCAGAAGCATTAGAAAAAGCGTTGAAAATGTATTAAACTTGGTTACTTCGTCGTAAAGAGGGAACATCACTTTTTTTTACCTTTGAATCATACAAAATATCAAATTAAAAATAAAAGGAATGATTGACTAGTAAATTACTTTAGACATGAAAGGAGTGGTTTCATGGCAGATATTATCATTCTCATTAATGAAAACTCCGAGTTTAACGTGACTAATTTGGCTTCCAAATTAAAATCGGAGATCGTTGAATATTTTGGATCCGAATTTAAGACTAAAGATCCCGTGGTTTACATAGAAAGAGACGAAGTTGCACGATTGAAGGGGAAGACAATTGTTTACGTGCAAAGCCTTTATCCCGACACGGGAAGTCGGATTAACGATTTTAATTTTACCCTTGATCTTTTATTCGGAAAGGATCGGAAAGGCAAGAGAAAAATCGAATTCAAGAATTTAATCATATTTTTTCCGGTTTCCACCTTTCTGCGAAGTGATGCTCGTTTTTTTGATGCCCAGCCCGATAAATTATATGCCAACGCCATTAATGTATTTGGAAAGTACTTGAAGCCATATCTTGAAGCATTTCCTAATAAGATTATCGGAATAATCACGATTGATGCTCATTTACACCGCTACAACTTGAAACAACTTTCTGATGCTTTTGGCGTTTCCGTGTATGATATTTCTGCCATTCCCGCATTGTCCGAAGTTTTATTGGATAACATTTCGGATGTCAGCACTCCGATTCTCATCGCCCCTGATGAAGAAGCCGAACAATGGGCAAAACAGATGCAGGAAATTCTTGAGAAAAAGTTCGAACAGGTAAACGTGATCCAGCTTTACAAGCATCGTTTTGGTGATGGCGATGTTTCCATTTCACAATCTGAGCAATTCACTCACGTGACAGGGAAAACCGTGATCATTTATGATGACATGGTCGGAACCGGCGGCACGTTAATCAGGACGATTGAACGCGTGAAGGAGCACGACCCACACGACATCATAATATTAACAACTCACATGTATCCAATGGGAATGGAACGATTGCTAAAGCAAGAAATCGTCTCCTTGATCATCACGACTAATACAATCAATCAAATGACGACATCTCGAAAAGTCAAGACTGTATCATTAGGGAGACCGGTTGCCGAAATGGTACTTAAGATAATCAAAGAGCATTCGACTAATTCTTAGCAATGCTCGTGATGAAAGCTGATTTACCTCGGCGTGAAATAATCCGTCGGCTTCATTCTATACGTGTATTGATAATTTGAATCATTAAAGAATAGTCTTTGTCCTTTTTTAAAGATATAGGGAACGCGCTTTTCCATTGCCAATTTATAGAAGCTTTGCTTGCTTCTCATGCGTATGCCCGGTTGTGAATTGCCATAAAACA
>JALGVI010000060.1 GCA_029838215.1 Candidatus Helarchaeota archaeon
AGATGTAAAATAATCTGATTCTTCTATTTTTTTTACTTCTTTTTTAACTTCACTTTTACTCAAGTTGATTTTAAGCTTCTCGCTCACTCAAATCGTCCTTCTTTAACTCACTTTAAGATCAAGACTTATCAGAAAATCATGTGATGAAGTTATGTTTTATTTTTGTAATGAAAAATTTTTTCTTTAGAATGTTATTGGATTCTTGACTCGATTCATTGAAACTGGTTTTTTTTCCAATGAAAACTTGCATGATAACCACGAGTGACATGATATTTTTTTTCTGATGAGAATTAATTGGATTGCTATCCTGAGAATTTTATCGATAATAAATAGTATTATAACGGGTCTGGGCAAGGAATTAGTGAAGAGGGAGGGAATAATTTAATTCTAAGGGAGAAATTAAAAAATTAGGTCTTGCCGCGACCTTTCGTCTTACGAATCCCTCTAATCATATATTTCTTTCATAAGGATATTAATGTTTGTTTTTCATTTTTTATATATAAAAATATTGAACGAATTCTGATTTATTAGTTTAGTTACCATTAATTAAATCTTTTATGGTGGTGTTTAAAATCGTGATTTCGGAAGTAAAAGCTGAGCTCATTGAGTTTCCATTAAAAAATAAAATTGGTTCCATGCCAAAATTCAAAGTAACCGCAACTATTCTGCGTATCAAGAATAACGAAGGGATCGAGGGTGTTTCTGCTTCTCATTTTCCAAATGCTGATGAAGCTCTCGTAGCTTTTTTCAAGCGATGGAAGAAGCTCCTATTGAAACGCGATCCGTTCGAAATTGAAGCCATAACGGCGGATTTTAACAATTATACTCAAAGAATCCTGATTGGAATTCCGCAAGCCGTTTCTCTGGTGAACTGCGCGCTATGGGATTTAGTTGGCAAGATCGTAAACAAGCCCGTTTGCAAGCTTTTAGGACTATTTCAGAAAAAAGTGAAGACTTATGCTTCAATGCCTTATTGGATGAAACCAGAGGAAACCATTAAAATGTCGAATAGTGCCAAAGATCGTGGTTTTGATGCGATTAAAGTCCGACTCGGTGAGAGTTTACAAAAAGATCATGCCGTATTGAAAATCTTGAGAGATACGTTTCCCTCTCCCAATGATCTTGAAATCATGGCTGATGTCAACTCCGGGTATCCTTATCAGAAAACTCTGAAGCTTGCCAGGCTTGCTACTGAATTTGAACTCGAATGGTTGGAAGAGCCTTTATTCTCTGATGACATTTCAGGACTTGCACGATTACGAAGTTCCGTGGATGTTCCGATTGCTGGTGGTGAGAATAATTATGGTCTTTTCGAATTTAAGAATCTTTTAGACCACGGCTGTTACGATGTCGTGCAACCAGATGCCACGCGTTCCGGCGGAATTTCAATGGTCAAGCAAATTGGAACTCTTGCTGAAGCACATGGTGTTCGATGCATTCCGCACGTTTTTGGAACGGGATTAATTCAGGCAGCAAACTTGCAAGTCATTGCATGTCTTCCAAATTGTCAGTACTTCGAATATGGTTATTATCCAAAATTCATTCTCCTAATGAAGGATGAAATCCCTGTTCGCGATGGATACGTGGACATTCCAATGAATCCTGGCTTAGGATTGGAATTAGATGAAACTGAAGTTGCCAAGTTTCGAAAATGATTTAGTCATGGCCAACCCTTACTACTTTTTTATCTTTGCGTGCGAATTTCAGGTCTAAATGATGACATTTCTAACTTTTATCGATTATTTTGTCAACATATGCGTCAAGAATTTCAAAAATTATTCCCGCAATCTGTTTATAATCCGGAATGCAATCTTTTTTCATTATTTTCCTGTCCACCTCTGTAATTTCATGTGAATTCCTTCCGATTGAAAAATCCATCTGTCGCATTCTAAAATTCTTTTGGTGTGTTTTAATTAGTCGTTTCTCGATGATTTGTTTATCCTCGAACATGTAATCCGTGAATTTATTGTTTATATCACGAAAATATTTAAGAGGTTGATTTTCTTTCATTTTCGAGATTTCTATGGCATTATCATCCCAAACGCGTCGAACAATCTTATCCAAAATCTTCATTAGATCCTTTCTTTCATGTTCTTCGAACTTTTTTTTCTTGATGATGCTGGTTCTGATGTATCGTTCTATTTCATCTGCACCCACGGTTATTTGTTGAATGGGATTAAAGACAGTAGAAACTGCATTTAAATCTACTTCTTTCTTCTGCAGTCTTTGTCGCATGACATCAAGCAAATTCGTTTTTCCTTGCAGGTCTCGAATGACTCTTTTCTTTTTTTCTTTTATTTTGTGTTCTGTTTTTTCGATTCGTGGTCTAATTGGATCTGTATTTATGAGAAATTGACTTTCAAGAAATCCCGATGATTCGGGAAAGGTGGGAAAAAATTCTTCTCTTGTTTTCAAATCTAGAGGATGTTCAAAAATAATCGTTCTTGCCAACAAGCATGCTTCAATGTTTATCAAATCAAAATGGGCATAGATGTTTTTAAAAAGAGGCATTAATAGTTCGAATATCAAATCGAGTTCTAATGCCCCTGTGGATGGATATCCTTCAATAATTGCCAGTTTTTTTAGCAATTCATTCCGGATGGCTGGCCCTATTAGATAAAAGTAAGCCAAGTAAATTTTTTTACTTTTCAATTTTTGAGAGAGTTCTTTAAACTCTTGAACCAATTCTTCTGCATTTCGATTAAGACCATGAGTGATTAAACCATCGATTAGAAGAGCAAAGTCTTCGCTACATTTATCTTTTACTTGTCGAAAGATAAATCCCGTTCGCTTCGATTCTATTCGTCTTTTAAAATTTTGACAAAGATGTTTTGCGTAATTTTGATCGAAAAACCACTTTTCACTCATCTCTAACCAACCAAGTGCATTCCAAATTCTCTCTTTAATTCTTGACTCAATAATTGTTTGGTCTGTTCTGACGGCATTTTTTTCGTTTTTAGGAGAATCCGATTTAGCGCGTTTCTACAAGTTGCTCCTGAAAAACTATGGTTTAGATTTTTCGATGAATATCCCAAAGAGAAAATCGACCTCAGTTCGATTTTTGTTGTTCCAACTCCAAATGGTTCATGTATTCCTTGAAACAGTAAATATTCTCCCTGTTCTTTATCCAACTCGAATATTACACCGTCTATTTGAGGCGTTAACATGTTGTATTCTCGAGAGGAAATTTCACCAAACTTCATTATTCCTTCATTGTTTGCTTGAATTAATCCCTTGAGATATTCACCGAAAAGGGGTGGAATCGTGGGAAATATGTTTGAATTTTTCATTGCCTTATTTTCAAAAGTCAATTGTTCTTCAATAATGGGAAAAATTGGTTGAGAACTTTGAATCCTCTTTCGCTCATAGATCATTTGCAAGGGTGTAATTCGCAAGTCAAAGATTTTATTAATGAAGGTGCTGGGTGTTGTATGAATTTTATAATTGATATATGCTGGAAAATCTTGAAGCTTGACAAACTGATTCAAGAATTTTCGTGTTTCATCTCTCATCATGTTACTTCTCTTACACGCTTCGTAATATTTTAGAGAATCTCTTACCGCCACGTGCAAGTCTTCGGTTAAATGAAGAATCTGGTCCACTGAAATGACTTTCGTTGAAATCACGAATACAAAGACTTCTGGTGATACGGGGTAATATGCATAGCAAATTGACTGAGGAATGGGAACTTTTTCCTCTAGGTTGAAAAAGCTGAACACATTAATACGGGATGCAACTAGGGGAAACCCTACTGTTTTCAAACTTGATAGTATGATGGATTGCAAATCTCCGAATAGTTCCAACTTGCTGAGATCCGCTTCAATTTCTGCCGATTCTATGACATATGTTGTCCAAAAGATGGCAAGACCGTCAGTTGGGTCTAACGTGCACGTTCCGATAAGATTTTCCAAATATTCCTGCATGTAGAAAATATCTCCATCCTCAAATGAAAATCATTAATTTATGTAAATTTAGAAGCAAATATATTTTGCCATGAATTATTTGAATGAGATTAGAGAAGTGCAAATCGAATTTGTCAATTTAAATGCGAATCTTTTTGTTCTCTAGATATTCGTATAATATATTCACGGCATTGTTCAAGCTTGATTTCAAGTTTGAACCATCAGCCATCCAATTAAAAATTATTGCCGCTTTTCCCGCATTTATTGCGGCTTCAAATAAATTTCCCATTAAATAATGTGTTTGTGCTAACAACCCGTGCGCTCGACCCAATATACGGGGATTCTTTAATTCATCTTGGTACGACAATATTCGTTCGAGGTGTTTTAGAGCATTCGCGTAATTTTTTTGTTGAATGGCAAAATAAGTTAGTTCAAATAATGCCATGGCAGCATGTCCGTGCGCTAAATATGTTTTTTCAAAATTTGTTACTGCTTTTTTGAGCGTTTTTTCCGCTGCTTTACTTTGTTTTTTAAGATAAATTCGCCCCAAATTTAAAGATATTAGTCCATTTAAAAAGGTATTAAGTCTATTTGGACGATTTTTTATCTTATTCAACGTGGACTGTGCCAATTTACTAAACTCTAATGCCCGATTGAATTTATTGAATTGCAAGCAAGCGGGAATCGCTTCGTTATAAGCCACAACGCAGACATATGGAGAAACTGCGGGATCACTTTCCACTTTTTTACACGTGTCTATCAGAAATTGCGGATCTTCCAATATTTTCTCGCGCGCTTTCATGATATTACTCAAATGAAAATGATCCACGTCCTCGAGTTTTTTATCTGCCATTTCTGCAAGAACTTCTAAAAATTCTTTCCCCAGCGTAGGAATGTCATTTTTCTCTAATTCAAATAGACGTTCAAGCTGGATATTGCCATCAAGTATGGCTTGTTCGATTTTCTTCTCCCATAATTTATCGTGTTTATTCTTATCTTTCGTTATTTTCAAAAACGGTGTGATGACCGCCAGTGAAAAATAATTAAAGAAATCACCGTCTTCATTCACGTGTGCAAGATAATGGAACAATAATGGGCTTAAGAATATCATGGCAACAAGTGATCCGTGGTTATTTCTGAAGTTTTGGTCCCAATACTTTTGTAAGATTTTTAGAACTACTTTAATACCGTTAACGCGATTTAGTGCGGTTATGTACTTCTCAAAAATGGAAAAATATTCAATCTGCAAATCCAAGTCGGATATGTCCGTCTTTTCAAAGAATTTGATGCTTTTTTCGTAATTATTTTTTACCAGCGAGTATTCTTGGAGTCTATTATGTAATTCCGCGATGATCGCATGGGCACGTCCGATAAAAACGTTCCTAAGGTCGCCTTTTACTTTTTTTGCGGATTTCAAACTATTGTTGGCATATTGTTGGGCATTCGACCATTGTTCTTTTGAAATATAGTGGTTTGCAAGGAAATAATTTGCTTGAAAGTGCTTGATCTTTTGTTGTTCTGTCTTGGGTTTTTTCCCTACCGATACTAATATTCGGGATGCTGTCTCGTAATCTTTAATTTCTTCTTCCATCATGAGTCCAAAACTCTAATCGTTTCAAGGTTAATATTCGTTTACCAGATCGAATTCATTCATATAATTGTTGTTTTTTGAAATCGGGATTCAGAACACGAGAAGCTTGTCTTTAGATTCAAGTTTTTCTGTTGCAGGTGGGTTGATAATTATCTTATCTCCTCTAACAAATCCAATTAAAATTTGATTTCGCTCTTCCTTCAGTTTTAATAAAGCCTTCCCGATGGTTAAACCTATCAATCCTAGTTGTCGAATGTCCTTCAATTGAGTAAACTCCCTGATGCTCCCAGAACCCTTTCCAGACTCCGCTGCCTGTTTTTCAAACTTGCGTTGGATGAAGTGGGATGCAACGAGACCTGAAGTCATCATCATCACGCCACTACCGTAAACAGCAATGATCATGCCGAAGACACGCGTTATAAAGTTACTCGGGGTTATATCTCCATAACCAACTGTTGTAATTGTAATTACTGCCCAATAGAATGCATCATCAATAGTTATCGGACTGCCGTCTGGTGGAAGATGGTGACCGAGAATATATTCCAAGAAATTAAACATGAACGCCGCAAAAATCACTACACAAACGGTTAGGATTATTGCTTGCACTATTAGATTATTCAATCCGCGCTTAAATGCATCGATAAATTTTTGTTCATCCATTATCTTCAACCTTTCTTAATTTCTTATGAACTCGTTTATTGTGAGTAATATTAACTTTCATTTGACTAAAGAAATTAATCTTTTTTTGTCAATGGTAAGATAAATCATTAAAGTTTCTATTTAGTAAATGGCTTATTTTCCTCAAGTAAAGATAAATAGAAGAAAATTGCTTGTAAACCTATAAAAAATATTCAAGTAATTGAAAAGAATTAAAATGGACCTAGATAATGCCAACTGAAAATAATATGGAGGAGGATGTCGAAGAAAGTTATCCATTTGGCATATATAAATGCATCTGTGGTATTCTTTACATCTGGTATCCCGATAGCAAGAATGATCCGTCTCAAAATTTTTTTCCCGAAAACGTAAAATGCACGTGCGGCGGGACGGCTGAAATACTGGAAAAATTGAGGTTGAGATTCGACGAAATCCACGAGAAATTAGTGCCGCTATTCCTTTCGGTGTCAGCCCGTTACGATTTCAAGCAGCTTATGATGATAGATGCAGAGCACGTGCATCTCATATGGAATGCAAAAAAAGAATGAAATATTATAAGATCGCCACGAATCCGAACGTGTAATAACTAATAAATAATGTTGGGTAGAAAATTAGATAGACAGGAAGCATGCACGCCGCACATATGATTGGATTGATGATGTTATCGGAAATTTGAAGTGGAGGGGAATAATAATCTGTCAGGAACATGACTGTTGCTCCTATTACTGATATTATCAACCCGAAAATTAATAGTTTCAAATCAAAATGGCCAAATACCGTTGGCACTGTTGTCATTATCATGAACACGATAAAACTGAATCCGAAAGCTCCGATCACTCCACCTATGCATCCTTCAACGGTCTTCCTGGAGTCGGGATGACTTGGGCGAATTTTTCGTTTTCCTGTCGTCACGCCAACGATTGTTGCCATTGCATCGCCTAATGCGGCGACGGTGATTGCTACCATTGAAATAATTGGTGGAAATAGAACCGAAACGAATAATGCCCCCGTTATGAGAAATACGTGTGGACCGATTGCATATCGTTCCTTCTCTCGATATATATTTGCAAGGGGTTTCATGGGGTAGTAGCGGTACGCATGTACTCGAAGCAAATCTGTTAAAACAATGATGAAAAAGATTGCCACGAATGCAAAGTTAACCATTACTTGACCTGCACGGGCAAAAATAATATCATGAAAGACCGTGAAAAAATTCGGCGGTATTGGATTAGAACCGATGTATTCAATGAAAATAGATAACAAACAATTATGCCATCAATTATGGTATGAAATAACTTCCTCGCCAATTCTAAATCAAGTTTATGAACCTTAGCCGTTTGAATGCTCTTTTCCTGAGCCTCCTTTGTTTCGTAATGCTTTAACTTATACTCAATTCCCACTACCAAAGCGATGAAGCAAAAGATCAGGAATGAAAAGATAAATAATGCTTGGATTAAGGGCTGAGGGATGGGAAGAAGCAAGAAATTCAAAAGTATGGCAATGGTATATGGAATGAAAAATGATATTATGAAAAGTGATAATCCCATGACGAGAAAATAGCCACCAACTACGCACAACGCAATGCCGGTGATAAACGTTGAATATCCACTTTCACGATTAATTTTGAAAGATCGTTTCGTATCATGAATGAAAAAAACTCCCACCGCAGCGAGAAGAAGTCCCATAAAAATGGTGTACATACCAAAAGACATTTCTATCTCAATCCATTTGACGATTACTTTTCTCTCGTGTCGTTTCGGTCTAAATTAATGATGACTCGGATTATTTACTTTTCCCCGATTTCCTTAAAAATTCTTTTAGGTATTGAGATAATGAAATTAGTGAAAAAAAAAGTTTCATGACTTGGTGAAATAACAATGGTAATCTTTCTCATTCCTGATTTTGTGGAGCTTGCAATTAGCATTTGTGGTTTTCTATCTGTATTGTTCTTTATATTAGCACTTGCCTCAAAGGAAGAGATTAAGAGAAGAAATTTCGCATTGTTATGTTTTGCGTCTGCCATGGGTATTTTAGTTACTTTTATAGTTTCGTTGATTATCGGAGCTCCAGTAATAATGGTTTATTATACTTGAATTTAACAAGAAATCCATGTTTAAGCATCAAAAACTCACGTCGTGCATTAAAGGACGTTGGTAGAAAATTTATCGAGTGTATTATATGTTTTTTCTTGAAGTTTTTCTAAGAAATGGTGAGATGTGAGTGGTCCCCTTCCCCACTCATCTCAATCCTATCGATACTTCCCGCCTTTTGACAGGTTTTCTGACCTCCTAACGAAATATGATTCGAGAAAAAAGAAATTCATTGGTCAATATTGTATATAAATGCCCATAAATTTATAAACTAATCGTAAACGATCGTAGTTAATTGTTGTAAAATGTAAATTCCCAATTATGTTTTGTGAACACGGGTCGTGAAAATGGACGTTAAAAAGCTACGCATTCTTGGATTGAGTGAAAAAGAAGCCCAAGTATTGTATTTATTTCTCATGAATGTTGGAAAATCCATAGAAAAGAAAATATTAGTGAAGAGCTCCGATATTGGAGAAAATTATTTTGGGCAGATTCTTACTAAACTAGTCAGAGAGGGATTAATCCGAGCTGAAGGCAATAAACCTCGAAAATATAAATTCGAAGTGAGTTATCTTCAAAACTTTTTCGATCAGTTAATAGAAAATCATCATAAGACGCTTTCTGCAATAAATGATGCCCAAGATGAAACCATGCTTTTCAATTATTTACCATTAAGTGATGAACATGTTTTTATCTTAAAGAGAATGATAAATTTGAAAAATAAGAAAAAAGGTTTTATTACTCTCCAAGAGATCGGAAAAAATGGAATGCCCGAATTCAAAGTTAGGAGAATTCTGAACGATCTAGTCAGTCGGAATTTTCTAATAAAGAAGAAGATAAAAAATCGCAATTATTTTTCCGTTGAGGATTTTTTCACGTTAAAAAACATGCAAAGAAAAAAGCTCGAACTCGAATTTTCAAACCAAGAGCAAATGATCGAAGAAATCATTCTTGAGGTAATGAAAGAACAAAAATCAAGAGATCGAATAAAGAAAGACTGGGAACGTTTTCCAATAATCTATCGACTGAAAGAATTGACGAGAATATTGCCCCGTGAAATACGAAATGCCAAGAAACTTCTTGTAAAATTTAATATCGATTTTCTTCCCGATGATGTTAGGACAAGAATATATTTTGAATTGGGTTCATTATTGTTAGACACATATGAATTTAATAGAGACCTTGTCATTAATATCGTTCTTTATACAAGTCCTCCTTATGATTTTTTAATAGAAATGGACGAATTGACTCAAGAATTGTTTAAAAAATATGTAAAGGTTTTAAGACCCACTCAATTTGAAATCCGAGTTCAGAATGAGCCTGGACCGCATCCACTTTACGTTTTAATTGATGGAAAAATAATTTTAATTCCTCTAGGAGATCGAATTGATCAATTCATGTTCCTTGAGGACAAGAGTTCCTTTAAATTATTTGAAGAAATATTTTATAAGGAATGGCAAAAATCGACTGATTTAAGAAAATATATTGCAGAGCTTCCCATTCCACCGGATTTTTTTTCATTACTCATAGACTCTCTTCGCGATTATCCTCCAATTGATAAAAAGCAAACCGATCTCCTATCACAAACACTTTCAACGATTAACGGTTTTAACCAAATGGAGAAGGTTTTAGTTAAAGAATTGCTCACGACGAAAGAGGTTTTAATAAAGATAGAATCTGCTGCAGGTGATGCCGCATCCACTTCTGACTTGGTCATCAGACTGGGGAACATTCTTCTTGCGATAATGAACAAGAATAAAGATATCAAAATAAAAATCGTGCAATATATCGAACCACCATATGAATACTTGGTTCGAATGGAAGAAAGAGCTCCTGAGGTTTTACGAAATATTATAAAAACCATAAAGCCTGATCGGTTCGAGATTCGCATTCCAAATTCTCCCGGAACTTTTCCGTTTTACATAATTCTGGACTCAAGTACTACTATCTTTTCTTTGGGAGAAAATAGGGGCAAGATGTTAATAATTGAAGACCCTGCCACCTCAAGCTATGCTGAGCTTGCATTTCATAAAGAATGGGAAAATTCGATTGACGTGCGTGAATTGGTTGATGATCTTCCACTTCGAGGCGAGTTAAAAGATTTAGTTCATATTTCTCTAGCTCGGTATCCTCCAACAGCACTAAAAAAACTTCAAAAATATCAAGAGATCATGGGGCGTGCAAAATCCAAGCGCGTGTTCTTAGATCTTCTCAAAAATGTGCGATATAAGATTCAGCGCGTGGGCAATAATTTATTTGATAACCGACTCGGACGAGATTATTATTATGACCTTCAGCAAATAATGATGGAAAAAGGAAGTGCGGTTAAATGGTATGGCCTTTTCCCTGAGAGTAGTGATGATTTCTTCCGATGGAGTGAAAACATGAAAAATAGTAATTCGGACATACTTAATTTCGTGCTTGATTGGATTAAAACAAAGCGATTTCTACTGCGAACATGTGAATACGTACTTGACTTGAACTTTTGTATTTTGGATGAGAGTCTTGTGGTTCTTTTCTATTATGATGATAAGAATAACCTATCAAAAATTGTTCTCGTTAACGAAGAAGAGATTGTTAAAAATTACCTGCATCTTTTCTCTGAATATTGGAAATCTAGCACTGATGCTCGAGAGTTATGGAGCATTAAATATCCTGAATTAAAGAATCCCATCTTAAAATCTTACAAGTCTCTACCTTTCCAAATAACACTTCCTGAACATGGCGAAATTAGAATTTTTAAGAATAAGGATGGATATTTAGTTCAAGATCGGCTTGTCCGTGAAGCAAAAAAGCACATTTATACCATGCAAATCGTTCCAATGAAAGGGCACTTCTTTAGATTTGAGTATGATAACTCGGAATCACAAGTTCGTTATATCCAATCGCTCACGAATTTCTTGGAATTATACATGTCAATGAAGGCGATTCGGGAAGAAGAATTTACCATAAGAATCGTGCATTCATACTCTCCTGATTTCATATCATATTTAAAATTCATACCTACTAAAAGAGTAACTGCATTTTTTGAGAATCTATCAAAATTTTATCCTCAGGTTGATTTGCGGTTTTTTCCTCCGAATAAATTTTCATTTCTAAACTTTACTTGTTATGACGATTACGTGACTCATCAGACTGGAGGATTTCAAAGTGCAATTCCCGGACGAATTCTTGTCATTCATGATGATCGAATTAGCGCGGCATATCAATCCTTGTTTTTCAATGGATGGGAAGAATCCATCGATTATAGAGTCTTGGCGGCGGCGGTTTTTAAAAATAATGCAAAAATCACCAAAATTATAAATAATCACATCGACGAATATCCCATTCAAGGGAAATACTCTAAAGAAGATTGTGAATTTCTATTGAAAAATGGTGATCTCCCTCATCATAAACTCTAGTAAAGTCAAGCTTTTTTTGAAGAAGATCTGCACAAATAATAAGTTATTAATCGATCTTATTTCTAATAGGAACTCGTTGATTTTTTTACGTGATTCAGGTGCTTTACGTCGAGTGATAAAATTGGAAGATTTAGATGGGAAAATTACACCCAGAGATTATCAAAGTAATGCTCGAGATCAGATTATCAATGCAATTGAAAATGAGAATAAGTTAGTTTCCCTCGTGCTCTTGCCTACAGGAATGGGTAAGACACTCGTGAGCACCATCACGATTGAAACATTGATCGAAGAAGGTCTAATATCTGATAACGATAAGGTACTGTTTTTGGTTCAAGATCGCAAGTTGAAGCACCAACTCTATACAATGGCACGGGATTATGGGTTAGATCGTCACGGGCACCTTTTTCTTCTTGATGACAATAGAAGCATTCCTGCACGAATCACGCGGCAACATGCGGCACTGGCGAAAATCATTTTTGCAACACCCGTTCTTCTCATGAATTCGTTGATAGCAAAACGACCGGGTCAAGAACGAATTGAACGAAAAACACTGCAGGACATTAAAGTCGTGGTAATCGATGAAATTTTGGACATTTTTGCACAGAGTTACGGGCAGAAGCGTGATCGTCAAGAAACAATCCAATACATTGAAAAACGTTTCAAAAAGAAATTATCTGAAATTATTGAAGACGTTAAAAAACAGTATCCTGAATTCGACTTGAATGAACGAAAAATAGAGGCTTATTTAATTAATGAATTTGCACCTAAAGAGTACCGCTTGAATAAAAAATTCGAACCGATTTTAAACTTGCTCAATTTATTGAACCCCGATAATCAAAAAATCGTGATTGGACTTACGGCATCGCTGTCACAAGATATTAAAATCGACTTGTTAGAGAAATATTTCGGGGGACCTACTCAAGTCGCAAAGATCTATCCTGAAGGCGATGATTTCGAGAATTTCCGACCGGAAATTAAATTGAAAAAGATACGTGTTTTCGATGACTGGGTTTCTGAAGTCGATCATCGAATAAAGGAAATGAAAGGTGGCACACTAAAAATCATTAATTCGGCCTATACGTTATTAACTGGTAAGTCCCGCTTGCCGTCCGAACGCATCTTATTATTCACGAACGACGTGATCAATAACAAGAAATTGCAAAAAAAACTCGAAGAAAAGTTTTTGGAAAGGAATCCCAAGGGAGATGCCCAAGAATTCTTGAATCGCCTGATTACCCATGCAAGTGCATTTTTATTATTGACCGTTGCCAGGCAAACGTTGCTGGAAAATACATTTCCATCATTCATTCGATTCATGCGAAACATCAAGAATGGATTTCTCACGAATAATTCCTCTTTCATAAAAATCCTTTCTCAAATCGATGACCGAGTGGCGGAACTGAAGAAGAAAGAGAAAAAACTCGGAAAAAAAGAAGAACGTCTCATTTTTTGGCTAGAAAAATTTGTTAAAGAAGGCAAGAAAGCATTGGTGTTATGCCGCTTCGTGAACATGACCAAATATCTCCACCAGATTGCCACGGAAATAGGAATTGTAAGCTCTTTTGTTCACGGTAAAATGGCAGGGAAAGTGCAACATGAGCAAATCATGAAGTTCAAGAAAGGAAATGCCCAGGTGCTTTTTGCGTCAGAACGTTTGATTGAAAAGGGTACTGACTTGCCTGAAGCTGATGTTGCCGTTTATTACGGAACAACAGTTTCATTGGAAAGGTATGAACAGTCCTTGGGAAGAATCAGGAGCAATGTAAAAAACGTTAAGACTTCTTATACAATAAGCTATAATCAAACCGTAGAAGATGAAAAATCTCTAAAACGTGATGCCCTATTTCTCAAGATGATGGCAAAAGGAAAACTTCAAGTCCTTGAAGAATAAAAATTAGATATTAAATTTTTGCGATGTAAGCACTGATCTCTTGTGGTAAGAGACTTTTAAATTCCGGTTCCTTCGTGCTGATGGTTGCAATCCCTACTTTTTGTTCGTTGAATTCTTCTGAGATCACTTCTTTAAGAAGCTTCAATCCAAGAATGATGGCTTCATTTAAAGTCATGCTAGGACTATAACCATTCTGTTCTTTTTGTAATTGCTCTGCTACTTGTTCTGCTCCCGCTCCAATGGCTTGGGCTTGATATCCTGAAAATGCTCCCGAAGGTGCGGTCATGAATAATTGAGGTCCCGATACATCAATGCCTGCAATCAAAAAAGCAACACCAAAAGGTCGGACACCAGCATTGTGCGTGTAAACTTGTTTCAAATCACAAATCTTTTTCACGAGAATCTTGATATCGATCGCTTCATCATAACTCATGCGATTAATCTGGGCTTGAACCCGGGCATGATCTATAAGAACCATTGCGTCTGCAGTCAAACCTGCAATGGTTGCTCCTACGTGCTTGTCAATCAAGAATATTTTTTGCACGGTTTCTGGGACCTGTAACTTTGAAATGCGTTTTTCGGCTAATAATACTACACCCTCATTGGTGCGAATGCCAATGGCGGTCGTTCCCTGTTCAATGGCTTTCGTAGCGTATTCAACTTGATAAAGCCTACCTGCAGGACTGAAAGTCGTGAGTCCCATATCGTAACCTGCTTCACCTGTTTCTCCGTTTCCAAACAAGACCTTTCACCAATAATTCATTACTAAACGTCATCTATTCTAACATGTTAAAAGATATTACTAATATCCAATAAAAGACCATATAAAAAACTTTATTGTCATTTTTTTTGTCGGTTTTCGTGTAGATTTATGTGGCCTACGACCATTTTTAAAGTCTTGATCGCTCGAATTGGCGTGGGGAAGCACGGGAGATGCTGTTGATGTAACATGTCCTGAAATGCTTGGTAACGTTGAAAATTTTCTGATGTTTCCCACGATTTTGGTATGATCACAATTATTTTCTTTCGATTTTTACCATCAATTCTCATTGCAGCTGCGTGCATCTTTCCAACATCTTCCACGCCTAGTTCTTTACTGAGATAACCAAACCGTTCAACTTCGCGAACGGTTATGATGACATCCGTGTTCGGATCATCATTTAGTATTTCAAAAACCTGCCTTGAAATTCTCGGATCAAAACCACTTGCCCCAAGATCCAGTGGATTGATTGTTATCGTATTCACGTCAGGAAGGACTGATTTTAATCGTTCTCGTGTATCCTGAGAAAACTCGGGGATGTTGAGATCGAATGATTCTGCTATGTCCGTGAGCTCGACTGAAAATCCTCCTCCTGTATTTACAATTGCTACATTTCTGCTCAGACCTTGAAGATCTTCTAACACAGAAAGCATGGTGAGAACATCACATAATTCTTCAAATGTTTCGACTTGAATTGCACCGGTCTGTTGCACCAAGCCGTGAAAAACCTCATTCGAACCTGATATTGATCCCGTATGACTGATAACTGCCTGTTCTCCTCTTTTTGTTCGTCCCGTCTTGAGGATAACCACGGGTTTTTGAGCCGCGACTTTTTTTAACGTGGTTACGAATGCCTTGCCGTTCTTTACGCCTTCCAAATACATGGCAATGATGCGCGTTTTTGAGTCATGCAGGAAGAATTCCATCAATTCTTGCACGGAAATATCCGTTTGATTGCCAAAAGAAATTCCTGCTCGCAGGTTAAAACCACGCGTGAATCCTGTCCAAATAAACGTGCGCATTATTCCTCCGCTTTGCGACAAGAAAGTCACGGGACCTTCTTTTTCTGGAATCTGGTCCGAAAAATAACATATCTTACTCTCGGTTGAATAAACGCCTATGCAATTTGGTCCCAAAATTCTTGTTTTTGAGCCGCGGATTGTCCGTTGAATTTCTTCTTCGAGATTTACGTTTCCAATTTCGCCAAAACCTGATGAAAAAATAACTAAAAACTTGACTCCCGCTCGGACGCACTTCTTCACTTCATCAACGGCGAATCGTGCTGGAACGGCTAAAAAAGCATAATCAATGGGCATTTGCACGGCTTCGATATCCGAATATGCTTTCACGCCTAGAATTTCGTCCGCTCGTGGATTTATCGGAAAGATCTTGCCTTGATATCCGCTTTTTAGAAGTCCGACTATCAAGCGATTCGTTGCAGATCGAGGATTTCTTGATGCTCCGATGATTGCATAAGATTTTGGATTTATTAATGCTGAGAAATCCATGGGAAGAAAAATAATTCTCGCCATAAAAATTTATCTCCGTTCGTTTCATTTAGAAAATCGCCAAAATAATTAAATATTGGCTTCAAGAGTTTTTCATGGTGAATGGAATGAAAGCTCTCATAACGGGAAGTAACGGATTTATCGGTAGTCATCTTGCGGCATTGTTAAAGAAAAAAGGATACTCTGTTAGATGTCTGGTGCGAAAAACCAGCAATCTTGACCTGTTAAAAGATCTCACCGATGATCTCGAAGGCATTGATCTATTTTATGGCGATGTTACTGATTCATCTTCTCTTGAAAATGCCGTACAGGACGTTGATGTTGTTTTTCATCTGGCAGCCGTGCTTAATGCCATTGATCAGGAAGAATTTGATCGCGTGAATGTTGCCGGCACGAAGAACCTGTATGAAGCAATTCTAAAGAGGAATCCTGACATGAAGCGGGTCGTTCTCGTTTCCTCCTTTGCTGCTGCAGGAGCGGCACGGTCTAAGGAGCGACCTGCTAGAGAAAGTGATCCACCAAAACCTGTAACTCGTTATGGTTTAAGTAAGCTTAAAGCGGAGATGCTTTCGAAAAAATATTCATCTCGCTTGCCAATTGTCATCGTGCGACCGCCAATGGTCTTTGGAGAAGGCGATCTTCCCTCATTAGATTTATTTCGGAGTGTAAAGTCAAACGTCAAACTCTATCAGAACACACCTGAAAAATACGTGTCCACAATAGATGCAAGCGAATTATCCGAAGCACTCATCCTATGTGCTGAAAATCAAAAAGCCATTGGCGAGACATTTTATTTTGCATTTGACGAAATGGTTTCCTATACGGATTTCCATGAAATAATAGGGAATGTTGTTTTTAATAAGAGATATGGGAGCTTGATTCCTTTAAAATTACCTCTTTGGTTGTATTGGACTCTAGTTTGGCTTCTTGAGTGCTTGAGGAAACTCACTGGAAATATTCTTCTTCAGAATTTGGTGGTGGCAAACGGACGTGTTTATGAATCTTTAGAGCCATATCAAATCGTTAGCACGGAAAAAGCCAAGCAGGTTCTGAAATGGCGACAAAAAGGATCACTGATTAAAGCCATAGAACGGACTGGAAAATGGTACGTCGAAAGAAAATGGCTATAATTGAGAAATAATCGAATTTGGATAAACTCCATTTAAATATTTCTTCAAAAATATTTTAAAAAATTGGAAATCATTAATGAGTACGTAAAGCTTAAACAAATTTAAGAGAAAGTGGCATTTATGGTTTATATTTTGGTATCAGATGTTGGGACTTCTGGAACAATGACAAGTCTCATCGATGCTGAAAAAGGACTGATTTTGAAATCCATAGTTCGCGAATATGAAACCATTTATCCTCGGGTTAATTGGGCAGAGCAAGATCCTCTTGTTTGGTGGCGAACCATCTGTGAAAATACAAGAGATGTAATGAAAGCGTCAAAAATTTCACCAAATGATGTCGATGCTCTTGTTTTCGCCTGTCAAATGATGGGACTTTTGCCTGTCACGAAAGAAGGGGAACCACTAAACAATTGCATGATATGGCTGGATTCTCGAGCGGCTGAAGTTTCGAAACGATTCTTTAACGTTCTCTCCACTAAATTTCTTTTGACGCACTTACCACGCATTCTGTCCTTTTTAAAAATTACTGCTGGCGGTCCCGGTCCGAAAGACACGCTCACGAAAATAATGTGGTTAAAAGAAAAACGTCGCAAAATATATGATCGTTCTTATAAGTTTCTGGATTGTAAGGATTGGTTTATTTATAAGACAACGGGGAATTTTCTGGCAACAAGGGATTGTGCAAGCACGACTTGGCTTTTAGACACTCGAAATCCGAAAAAACTTGAATGGTCTTCCAAAATCGCTAGCATGGCAAAAATTGATTTAGACAAGATGCCATCTCTACGTAATTCAACAGATATCATGGGTGAATTGAGTTCAGTCGCGGCAGAAGAAATGGGTTTGCGTCCTGGCATACCTGTTATTGGAGGTGCTGGTGACTTAGGAGCTGCAATGGTGGGGTCTGGTGCCGTTGCAGAGAACGATGTTCATTTGTACGTGGGGTCCAGTGCCTGGCTAATTAGTCCCATTCGAAAACGCTTTTATTCAATAAAATATATGATGACCTGCCTTGTTTCTCCCCATCCTGACATTCCATACTTTTTCATAGCCGAACAAGAAAATGCCGGCGCCTGTTTAAAATGGATCAGAGATGTCATTTCCATGAAAAATGAGAGCTATTCAAACTTGGATGTTCTTGCGAGTCATAGCCCGACTGGCTCAAATAAATTGTTTTTCCTTCCATGGATGTATGGCGAACGATCTCCTGTTGAAGGACATGCATTGCGAGGTGGTTTTATTAATCTTGGCTTGAATCATGCAAGAAATGACGTTATCCGGTCTGTATTGGAAGGCGTGGCTTTTCATACAAAATGGATGTTGGACGGGTTCGAAATATTGCTCAAGAAGAAGAATGATGCAACGATTGACAGGATTAATTTTATTGGTGGTGGTGCAATGAGTGATATTTGGTGTCAGATTTACGCAGACGTTTTTAACAAGCCGATCTTGCAGGTTGCAAATCCAATGGCATCCGGTGCTTTAGGTGCGGCATTAATCGCAGCATGTGGAATTGGTCAGATCAAGAACTTCACGACTGACGTGAAAGATAGGATCACGATTAAAAAGACTTTTCTTCCAAATCAAGAGAATGTAAGAATACTCGAAAAGAATTTTAAAATATTTGTTCGCCTGTATCATCAGTTAAAGGATTTATACATGACGTTGAATCATGATAAAGATTAAAACTTAATCAAAAACTTTTTCTAGTTCAATGGTTTCAGCACGGCTCGGTCCGATTGAAATCAGATAAATGTTCACATTCAGGAATTTTTTAATGAATTCGAGATAATGCTTCATTTCTTCTGGTAATGCTTCGTATCCTTTACTTGCAACGGATTTCCAATCTTCGTCAGCCCAACCCTTAAATGTCTTATAATTCGGCGCGCATTGAGCCAATTGTCGCGATTCTACCGGCATTTCTGTTGTCTCTTTTCCCTTGTATGTATATGAAATGCATGCCTTGATTTCATCGAGTCCTGCAAGTGTATCAAGCTTTGTTATTGCCAGTCCATTAAAGTTGTTGATAAGCATGGAATATTTCATGGCGACAAGGTCTAACCAACCAACACGCCTAGGGCGTCCTGTGGTCGTCCCATATTCATGTCCTTTTTCTCGAATGGTTTCCCCTAT
This sequence comes from Candidatus Helarchaeota archaeon, assembly GCA_029838215.1. Lineage (GTDB taxonomy): Archaea > Asgardarchaeota > Lokiarchaeia > Helarchaeales > RDOG01 > JALGVI01. Next base: position 19,064 of record JALGVI010000060.1, read on the forward strand.
TCCATTGGTCAATTCTGTTGGAACAGGTCCTTCTCCGACCCTGCTTAGATATGCTTTCATCACTCCAATAATTTTATCGATTCGAGTTGGAGCAACACCAGAACCCGTACACGCTCCGCCTGCAGTTGTATTTGAGCTCGTTCCGTGCGGATAAATTCCGTGGTCAATTCCTAATAACGTGCCTTGGGCCCCTTCAAAGATGACTTTTTTTCCCTCATCCAGAGCCTTGTTTATTAGCACTGCGGTGTTTACTATATTGCTCCTGAAGCGATTTCCGTATTCAAGATACTCTTTTAGAAGTTTACTACTGGTAAAAGGCATTTCCTTGCCATGACAACTAAAAAAATCCGTTTTGATTTTTAAAATGAGTCCCAATTTTTCTGACAGGATTTTTTCATCCAATAAATCTTCCATTCTTATACCAAATCTTGAAATCTTATCCGCGTATGTCGGACCAATTCCTCTTTTAGTAGTTCCTGCTTTCCAATCGCCTTTTAGTTCCTCTTCTAATTCATCCATGAGACGATGATATGGAAAAATCACGTGGGCAGAGCCGCTTATTTTTAGCTTGAGTTCGGGACATCTCCCACTCAAGGATTCAATTTCACTGATTAATACTGCAGGATCGATTACCATGCCGTTGCCGAGGATTAACTCTTTACCTTGAACTGCGCCAGAAGGCATTAAATGAAATTTAAACTTCTCACCCTTAAGAACAACGGTGTGTCCTGCATTATTACCTCCCTGATAACGCACCACGAGATCTGCCTTTTCGGCATAATAATCCGTTATTTTCCCCTTGCCTTCGTCTCCCCATTGACATCCTACAATCACGCAACTCGGCATGGTTCTTCATACCTTTACTGAATCTGTTGATAATCGGATTTTTTTATTCTGAAATAATCCAAAAATATTACCATAGTTTGCATTTTTATTTCTTTCCTTGACAAATCCCGCAGAAAAAGAAACATTCAAGATTAACTTAATGAAGATATTTACTGGATTAAATGGAAAAATGATTTAATTCCTATTAATAGATGGCATTTGATAGAAGATGCTGATTTCCAATCTTTACTCGTCTAAGTCCTTCGTCTCTTGCTGCCTTTAGACAACGGTTGGCATGACTTTTGCTTGTTCTTGGTAGGTCATTGAGATAAAAATGCGGATAGAAACCCAATAATGAATATGGGATGTTGGGATTGATGCCTGCGATCATTCTTGCAATCTCACGGACCTCATCTTCATCAACATATCCCGGAATCAATAAAGTTGTTCCGATCAAGAGCGGTATGTCCGGGCACTCCGGGACGCTTTTTGCGAGCAATTTAAAATTTTCAAGTGTTCGTTTGTTCGAAACACCGCATAAAGCCTTGTGAAGATTTTCATCGTGGCACTTCAAGTCAATTTTTATGCATCCCCCTGAATCCAATGCAATATCACGTGCTCGTTTAAGTAATTGCCAAGACATGCCTCCATTCGTTTCCCAACAAACACGCAAGATCTGTTTGTTTTTCCTTGCTTTTTCTACCGCTAATTCTGAAGTCCTCAGGCTATGTATCATTTGCGGACTTGGATCTCCACCAAAATAACAAATACAGCTCACTTTTTTATGAATCTCCGCAACCAAGTCTTCAGGACGAATTAATTTTGGTTTCTTCTTGACTGACATCTCTCGAAAATGCCAGTTTTGACAAAAAAGACAATTGAAGTTACATGCTCCATAAAAAACTGCAAGATTAAAATACCCTCGTTCGGGACCTTGCACGTTTGCGTGAGTTGGATAACCACATCCCGTACCTGCGGGACATACCCAGCTTGCGCAACAATTTGTCGGATTAGGATCAAAATAATAACTCAAAATTCCTTGTTTTTTAGTCCCTGCGTGTCGAACCAAAGAATTCTCCACGTTTTCTACTAGACCGCAAAAACCACGTTCTCCTTGTTGTATGATGCATTCATTCAAACAAATCTTACATTGGAGACCGTCTATAGATTTTGGAGGTTGAAGTGGAAGATCAAACCGTTTTCTACTCTTTTCGTGAGTTTTTTTAATTTTTTCATCTAACTCTACCGATTTTTTTCGGATGCAATCCGCGCACGCTTCAAAAACGCGTGTTACTATTGTTTCCTTACCACAAAAACGACACTTCGTGATTTTTTCTCCTCCGTATTGAAGAGCCGATTATTGAATTAATGATCAAAATTAGAGTGGATGTTGAACGCGTTTTGAAATAATTTTTTCAATATCAAGTATCAAGCCATTTATTTTAATTTCGTCTTTAATGATGGTTTCATGATCTTGACCAATCACCGCCAACAGTGTTTCTTCTTCGATTTGCTTGATGAGGACGGTGAATCTTTCTCCATATTTAAACTCGATACAAAATCGGTTAATGCCCGTTAATCGTGTTCCATAAATGGCGTTAAATAGTATTTTTGAGGCGTTTCTATGATTTTCCTGCTTGAATTCATCGATGAGAATGTCGCCCGTAAACGAGAAAATAGCCAGACCTTTAATGTTTTTATTTTTCTTATTAAATTCAACTAAAAGTCTATGAACTTTTTCTTTTTCATCATCATCGATGTAACGAACATCACCGTGAATGATTTCATCAACGACAGGAATGAACTTGTTGAAGTATTCAAGCTCTAACCTGCTATCGGATAATTCTTCGGGTGAAAATTCATTTAGGAAAATTGTTTCGATAGTTGTTATCTTGAATAATAAATCAAGGGGATTAACCGTAGTTCCTGTTATGGCTGTAAAAACAACATTTTCTTTTTCAGTAAAGATGAATCTCAGGTCTTCCATGTCGATCATTTTCAAATCTGTTTTCCCAACTTCTCTCGAAAACTTGAGTATTGCCGTGAGAAATCCGATAACCAGAAAAGATTCAACGTTGAAGTCCTGTTTATTTCTGATATAACGAATGAAGGGACGACCGTTCTTTTTGTTGAAAATAAAAACCGCCTTAACGATCTCGGGTCCTAAGTCCATCAACAGCTTTCCCCTCCTTAACCACCTCTACTACTCCTCATTAAAAATTCGACCAGTGTTTTAAATGCTTCATCTACATTTTCGCCCGTTGCTGCTGAAGTTTCCGAAAAACACACGATATTTTCGTGTAACTTTGCAAACTGCTCCCCATATATTCGTGTTACCAGTCTTTGATCTACAAGGTCAACCTTATTTCCGAGTAGTGCAATTTTTGTTTTTCTTGTCGTGCGTTGTAAGGCATCAGTAATCCAAATCGACAGGTTTTCAAAGGTTCGAGGGCGTGTTATGTCATAAACAAGGATTATGCCCTCGGCGTCCCTATAATACAAATGGCGATAAGAAGTAAACTTACTCTGCCCTGCAATATCCCAAATTATCAATTTAACGCTTTCATTTTCCGTTTCCACGACTTTCGTCATGAACTGCACGCCGATAGTACTCTTATAATCCGGTTCAAATGTATTATCGATAAAACGATGAAGCAAACTCGTCTTTCCAACACCGCCATCTCCTAAGAGTAGGATTTTAAAGACGTACTGGTCGCGTGGTGTCATTCGCCTTTCTCCTCGAACTCGAATCGAAATCTGTTTAATTACTTTCAAGTATCCATGTAAAAGATAATCATATAAATGTTTAGCGGCAAAACTTGCTATAACATGACAGTATGGAAATATATTACTACTCAAATACCATCAATTTGTAAAAACCATTGAATTTTATTTTATCAATTAATGCATGTTAATTTTAAGTTCATTGAGAAAAGACATTCTAAAAGCCATTTCTGCTCGAAACATTGTTTATATCTCTTTTTTTTATCTTTTTTTGTACTAAATCATTTAGAAAACTCATGAAAACAAGCTGAAAGAAGTCTTGCTCGAAGAGCTTTCACAAAATTTTTCTTTAGCTTGAAGTTCATCAGAGAGATAAAATTATAAATTTTGACTTACAATTGACTATAAACAACATACGACTTAAATGCAAAAATTTCTTCGTAAAATTTGATGATTTCGAGGGCTTTGAATGGGCAAAAAGAAAATTTTCTTAAAAGCCGTTTTGATTGGCGATGGAGGCGTTGGAAAGACTTCCTTGCTTATAAGACATGTTGACAAGAAATTCAGTACTGATTACAAGCCGACTCTTGGCTTTGATATCAGCCTGAAGACCATAACAGTTCAGGAGAACCAAGTAGAACTCTTGATTTGGGATGTTGCAGGGCAATCCATATTCAAGGAGATTCGGCAGAGTTACCTTGAAGGGAGTCATTGTGCCTTGCTGGTTTATGACATAACAAATCACGAGACGTTCGATAATACTGGTTTATGGTTAAAAGAACTGAAGAAATATGCTGGGGAAGTACCCTTTATTTTAGTCGGTAATAAGATCGATCTTCAGGATAAACGCCTCATTTCGGCTGAAAGTGGAGAGGAAAAAGCAAAAGAATTAGGTGCTGTTGGATTCTTTGAAACATCTGCTAAAAATGGCGATAAAGTAGATGATGCGTTCGAATTACTAACTAGTAAGAGTGTTCAATTTTTTCAATCACAAACATGATTTCCAATTTCTTTTTATTTATGGCTCAAAATTAAATGGCTTCGGTGGTTTCATCTTCTTTCATTTTTATTCGGAAATAGTCCATGAAGATGATTTTATCTATTAGAATTGTTTCGATTTGGTCATAAACCTTGATTTCCTTCAGATCTTCTAATAAATTATCGAGTCTTTTGGGTAAATTTGAAGCAAATATTTTTAACGTTCTACGACCTGTTTTCAAAACATGTTGGACATTTGGAAGTGCTTGAATTTTATTTAATATGTTTTTTGAAAAAAAACGGTACTTGAAGATTGCCCGGACTGCTTTTCCGTCAGATAATTTATTTATCATTTCAATAGGGTTTCCAAACGCAATTACATGTCCTTTTTTTAAAATTACGATTCTATCACAATACGTTGCGGTTTCAAGATCGTGTGAAACGATGATAATTGTAACGTTCATTGTCTTGTTAAGGTGTTTTAAGAAATTCAAGACTTCAATTCGAAGCGTGGGATCAAGCCCTGTTGTTGGTTCATCGAGGAAAAGAATATCCGGGTCATGAACCAACCCCACGGCAATAGAGACTCGTTTAAGCTCTCCTCCCGAGAGATTTTTCGCCTTTTTTTTCATGAGTTCTTCATTCTTAAACCCTAATATGTTCAGAATTTTCTTAGCTCGTTTTTTGATTTCACTGGTTGGGATGTTGTACATTCTACCGAAATGAATCGCATTTTGAATGGCATTGAAATCCAAATAAACGTCTTCATTACTACCGAGTTGAGGTACAAAACCCGTCTGCATTTTTAGGCCATCAAGATTTTTTGGATTGGAAACATCCATCCCTAAGACTAGTGCCTTTCCTTTTGTTGGCTTGAGTTGTCCCGTCAACACGCGTAGCGAAGTAGTTTTGCCCGCCCCTGATGCTCCGATAATTCCCAAGATCTCGCCTTTATTCACGTAAAAAGACACGTTTTCAATTAATTTCGAATGGTCTTTTGTTACCGTTACGTTGTCCATTAAAATGGCGTGTTTACTCTCTTTTAAGTTTCCTACACTTTTTCCTATCGTATTGGAAGACAT